>BADC01000543.1 GCA_000333435.1 Corynebacterium-like bacterium B27
ACACCGGCGCCGCGCAATTGACCGCATAATGGTCGATCAGGCCGGATTGCCGCACCGTCTCCGGCGAATCATAGTCGAAGCGCGCGGCATTGTTGACGAGCAGCGCGGGCCAGCGCGCGGCCGCCCGGTGCACTGCGGGCAACAGCGCCTCGACCGCCGTCGCGTCCGAAAGGTCCGCGGTCAGGTGATGCCAGGCGGCGCCCGCCGTGGTCAGCCGGTCGCACAGCCCGTCCTCGGGCGCGGAAGCCGGGCTGCTGTGGATGGCGAGATCGTAGCCAGCGTCCGCCAGCGCGATGCAGATCGCCGCGCCGAGCCGGCGGCAGCCGCCGGTCACCAGCGCGAGCGGGCGGGTCACGCCCGGTGCCTCACCATGCGGATACCGATTTCCTCGCCCTTCTCGCTGATCGCGAGCTTCACGATCGTCACCTCGACGCGCAGCACGCGCTCGTCCTCGGCGAACAGCTTGGCGCACACGTGATCGGCGACCGCCTCGATCAGGGTGAAGTGCAGGCCTTCGGGCAGCGACTGCGTCACCGCATGCTTCAGATCGAGATAGTTCT
>BADC01000542.1 GCA_000333435.1 Corynebacterium-like bacterium B27
CTTCCGAGGCCGAGCACCGGGCCGTACCGCTCGTCGGGGTTGCCGCCCGCGGCGACGGTGCGCTTCATCTCGTCGACCTGGGTGCCCGCGAACATCGCGCGCAGGAGCAGCAGGTCGATCGATTCATCCGGATGCCGGCGGCACCTGGCAACCGGAGCAGCCGTTCGACGCCGTGGGGTACGACGGGCAGGACTTCGGCACTCCGCCCGGCCTGGCGGCCGACGTGCCGACGGCGGAGGTCGCCACCACCGTCTCCATCGCCTCGCTCCGCAGCGACTGGCTGCCGTTGCCCTACCCCACGAAGCAGGTCGGCGACCTCGACGGGTCGTGGTTGCTCACCCCGTCGTCCTTCACCGTCACCGATCTGCAGGGCGACACGCGCGGGTTGAACTACCGCGTCACCGGTCTCACCGTGAGCCCGACCGCCGAGCAATTGGCGGGGGCAGGCGCCTTCGTGCCCGACACGGTGCGCGACTACCTGGCGCTGCCCGACGATCTCCCGCCCGTCATCGCCGCAACGGCGGCCGAGGTGACGAGCGGTGCCACCACGAATTACGGCCAGGCGGTCGCGTTGCAGGAGTTCTTCCGCTCCGGCCAATTCCGTTACTCGCTCTCCGCGCCCGTGTCGGGCGGCTACGACGGCGACAACGCGCAGATGATCGCCGCCTTCCTCGAGGCGAAAGAGGGGTACTGCGTGCACTTCGCGGCCTCGATGGCGGTGATGGCGCGCACGCTCGGCATCCCGTCACGCATCGCGGTGGGCTACGCACCCGGCCAGACCGCCGACGGCACCTCGGAGGGCCGGCCGATCTTCGAGGTCTACACCGACCAGCTGCACGCCTGGCCCGAGCTCTACTTCGACGGCATCGGCTGGCTGCCGTTCGAGCCGACCCCCGGGCTCGACATCACGCCGCCCGATTACAGCCTGCCCGACTACGCCCAGGCCGGCGCCTCCGGCTCCACCAGCACGAATCAGAGCACGAGCACGGCGACGGCCGACCCGAACACGCGGCCCGACGAGCAGCAGAACGCCTTCGGGTCGCTGACGCCCGAGCAGGTGCTGCTCGGTCAGGTGCGCGGTTGGGCCACCTTCGCCGCCGTCCTCGGCGGGATCGTGGCAGTCGGTCTCGCGCCGTGGGCGGTGCGCCGGGCGCGGCGGCGATCGCGCATCCGGCGCCTCGGCGACGACGAACTGCCCGGCACCCTGGCTTGGACGGAGTTCGAAGACACCCTGGACGACTACCGCGTTCAGCGCTCGGCCGGCGACACCATGTTCGACCTCGAACGGCGGCTGCGCGACGACGTCGATCTGCCGGAGGAGGCGATCGACCGGCTGCGCCGGCAGGTGGAGTGGGAACAGTATGCGCCGCCGGGGTCGGCCGGCGAGGAGGTTCGGGAGCGCATCCGCGGTGACCTCGTGGCGCTGATCAGCGCACTCGAGGGTCGCGCGTCGGCGAAGGAGCGCTACCGGGCGCGGTTGCTCCCCGCGTCACTCTGGCGTCGGCGCCGGGCGGCGACCCCGTCGGGGACGCTCGTTCCGTAGCGGCCGCGCGAGGGCGCCGACACCGCCCGGAGCGGCGTCGAGGTCGTCGAGCCAGCCGAGTGCCGCTTCGGCGAGCCGACGGCGCGCGAGTGCGGCGGGGGAGTGCAATTCTACGCTCGGCGAGTTCCGGACGGTGCGCCAGGCAGCGCGGTACCGGTCGAGCAGCGCCGGAACGCCGATGCCGAGGCTCGTGGCCAGCTGCACCTTGAAGGTGAAGTCGCTCCAGGCCGACGTCGCGTCGACATCGGTGTCGGCCAGCCACTCGTCGGCGGCCAGTCGGCCGGCCGGGGTGATGCCGTAGAGCGGCAACCCGTCATCCGTCGCGCCGGATGCGCGGACCAAGCCCGCGGAGCCCAACCGGTCGAGTGTCGAGTAGATCTGCCCCACGTTGATGCGACCACGCCGGTCGGTGCGTTCCTCGAGCTCGCCGTGGATCTGGAGCCCGTAGGCATCGGTCTCACCGAGCACGAGCAGGATGCCCGCGCGAATCGACATCACGTCATCCTTCCGGAAAATGTTCACTCAGTATAGTTCTGAGAGTTCACGAACCGCGGATGACACGGTTGTGATTCGCCGGACCGCTCTGGCATGATGTGAGCACAACTGCAGATCAGGCCGCACATCGCTTCATCCGTTCACAGGTCGTTGGGGAAGACGTACCTCACGAATGGAGAGAGAAATGGCGGCGAACGTTGCTCGCGGAGTGGTGTACATCCACTCCGCTCCCCGCGCGCTCTGCCCCCACATCGAGTGGGCCGCAGGTCGCGCTATCGGTCGTGCAGTGAACTTCGATTGGATCGAGCAGCCCGTGCTCCGGGGCTCGCAGCGAGCCGACTTCTTCTGGGAGGGCACGCCGGGCACCGGGGCCGCCATCGCGTCGGCCCTGCGCGGCTGGGAGCACCTGCGCTACGAGGTCACCGAAGACGCCAGCGACGGCACGGACGGCGGTCGGTGGATGCACACACCCGACCTCGGCATCTTCTACGCCCAGGTCGACAACGCCGGCAACACCGTCATCCCCGAAGACCGCATCCGCAACGCCATGGAGGCGGCGGGCACGAACGCCCTCGAACTGCACCGCGAACTCCGCCTGGCCCTCGGCCAGGCCTGGGACGACGAGCTCGAGCCCTTCCGCTACGCCTCCGACATGTCGCCGGTGATCTACCTCCACCGCGGAGTCGGGTAGGGGTACCCCACCGCCACTTCCCCGCGGCGAGCCGGCCTACGGTCGGTTCGCCGCTCACTGCTCGCGCCGCCGCTTCTGCGGCGCGAGGCGACATGTGAGCATGCGGTCGAGTGGCGCGGCCTGCGGACGCGCCACTCGGCCACACGCTCACCTTGGGTCGTCGAGCGCGGCCCGCGGCTTGCGATCTCGTGTGTCTGGTGCCCGTATCTGCCGACTCTTAGACAGTTTTGAAGGCTACTACGGCGTTGTGGCCGCCGAAGCCGAAGGAGTTCGAGATCGCCAGGAGGTCGCCCGCCGGCAGCTCGCGCGGGGAGCGCACGACGTCGAGGGGGATCTCCGGGTCCTGCTCCGACACGTTGATGGTGGGCGGGGCGACGCGGTCGTGGAGTGCCATGACGGTGAAGATCGCCTCGATGCCGCCGGCACCGCCGAGCAGGTGACCTGTCGACGCCTTCGTGGCCGACACCGGGATCTCGTGCAACCGGTCGCCGAACACGTGCAGCATCGCCTTGTACTCCGCGATGTCACCGACGGGCGTGGAGGTGGCGTGCGCGTTGATGTGCGCGACGTCGTCGAGCGAGTAGCCCGCGTTCGCGACCGTCGCGATCATCGCCCGAGCGGCGGCCGACCCCTCGGGGTCGGGAGCGGTGATGTGGTAGGCGTCGCTCGTCACGGCACCACCAAGCAGTTCGGCGTAGATCTTCGCGCCGCGCGCCAGCGCGTGCTCCTCGGTCTCGAGCACGATCGCCGCGCCGCCCTCGCCGAGAACGAAGCCGTCGCGAGTGAGGTCGTAGGGGCGGGAAGCGGTGGCGGGGTCGTCGTTGCGCTTGGAGAGCGCCTGCATGGCAGCGAACGACGCGATCGGCAGGGGGTGGATGGCCGCCTCCGAGCCGCCCGCGATGATGATGTCGGCGTAGCCGGCCTGCAGGTGGTCGTAGGCGTTCACGATCGACTCGGTGCTCGACGCGCACGCCGAGACGACGGTGCGGGCACCGGCCCGGGCACCCAGCGCCATCTCGATCGCCGCCGCGGGGCCGTTCGGCATGAGCATCGGCACCGTCATCGGCAGCACGCGCCGCGGGCCGCGTTCGCGCAGGGTGTCCCACGCATCCAGCAGCGTCCAGACGCCCCCGATGCCGGTCGCCCAGTCGACGCCGAAACGTTCCGGAACCACCTCGGGCGCCCCGGCATCCGCCCACGCCTCGCGGGCCGCGATGAGCGCGAACTGGCTGCCCGGGTCGAGGCGCTTGGTCTCGATGCGCTCGAGGGCGTCGGCGGCGGGAACGCGGGCCTGAGCCGCGAAGGTCACGGGGAGCTCGAGCTGGGCCACCCACTCCTGCTCGAGGGTGGTGGCACCCGATTCTCCGGCGAGGAGGTTCTTCCAGCTGTCGGCTGCGGTGCCGCCGAGGGGGCTGGTGGCCCCGATTCCGGTGACGACGATCTTCTTGGTGCTCATGGCGAAACTTTCTGTGGGTGGTCAGTCCAGGGCGCGCAGGGAGCGCAACGAGGTCGACAGGATCGGGTTCAGCGGCCGCGATCCTGCCGACCGGATGCTCAGGGTGGTACTAGGCCTGGGCCGAGACGATGAAGCTCACGGCGTCGCCCACGGTCTTGAGGTTCTTGACCTCTTCGTCGGGGATCTTCACGTCGAACTTCTCCTCGGCGTTCACCACGATGGTCATCATCGAGATGGAGTCGATGTCGAGGTCGTCGGTGAAGGACTTGTCCAGCTCGACAGTGTCGGTCGCGATGCCGGTCTCGTCGTTGATGAGCTCAGCCAGTCCGGCCAGTACTTCTTCGGTGGACAATGCCATTGTTCTCTCCTTGGGGGTGTCGTTGACCGAGACTTAGTTTAGTCAGGCCAGGGGGATGTCTAAGGCAGCACCACGACCTGGGCGCCGTACACGAGGCCCGCGCCGAAGCCGATCTGCAGCGCCAGGCCGCCCGACAGCGACGGGTTCTCGCTGAGCAGGCGGTGGGTGGCGAGCGGGATGGACGCCGCCGAGGTGTTGCCGGTGGTCTCGATGTCGCGGCCGATGGCCACCGACTCCGGGAGCTTCAGCTGCTTGGCGAATTCGTCGATGATGCGCATGTTGGCCTGGTGCGGGATGAACGCGGCCAGGTCGTCGACGGTGACGCCTGCCGCCTCGAGCGCCTGCTTGGCCACCTTCACCATCTCCCACACCGCCCAGCGGAAGACCACCTGGCCGTTCTGCCAGAGGGTGGGCCACTCGGTCTCGCCGTCGCGGAACTCGATGGTGGTGCCGGTCATGTGGATCTCGTCGCGCTTGGTCGCATCCGAACCCCAGACGGTGGGGGAGATGCCGGGGAACTCGCTCGGGCCCACGACCGCGGCTCCGGCGCCGTCGCCGAGCAGGAACGAGATGGAACGGTCGGTGGGGCTGACGTACTCGGAGAGCTTCTCGGCTCCGATGACGAGCACGTACTCGGCCATGCCCGCCCGGATGAGCGAGTCGGCCTGCCCGATGCCGTACGCGTACCCGGCGCACGCGGCGCTGATGTCGTACGCGGCGGCGAGCGGTGCGCCGATCCGCTCGGCGACGTGGGTCGCGAGCGACGGCGTGATGACGGGGTTGGAGATGGTGGAGACGAGGATGGCGCCGATCTGCGAGGGCACGATGCCGGCGCCCTCGATCGCCTCCTTCGCGGCGGCCTCCGCGAGGTCGACGGCGAACACGTCGTGCGAGGCGCGCTTGCGTTCGACGATGCCCGTGCGCTGCCGGATCCACTCGTCGGAGGAGTCGATCGGACCGACCAGGTCGTCGTTCGGCACGGTGAGGTCGCCGCGGGCGGCGCCGATCGCGTGGATACGGGTGAACTGGGGGCCGGTGGCCTGCTTCAGGGTGGCGTTGGTCATGGCGCGTGCGCGATGCCTTCCGTGAGTCGTCGGGTGAAGGGAGCGAAGGGTCGCGGTCAGGCGGCCTGGTCGATGAGGTCGAAAGCGGCGGCGAGGTCGTCGGGGGTCTTCACGGCGACGGCGGGCACGCCCTTGAGGCCGCGCTTGGCGAGCCCGGTGAGCGCACCGGCGGGCGCGACCTCGATCAGGCCGGTCACGCCGGCTTCGGCGAACGCGGCCATGTCGAGGTCCCAGCGCACCGGCGAGGAGACCTGGCCCACGAGGAGCTCCACGAAACGGGCGCCGCTCGAGACCACGCTGCCGTCGTTGTTCGTCCAGATGGTGAGGGTCGGATCGGCCGGGCTGAGGGTTGCCGCGACGGCCGCGAGCCGCTCGACCGCGGGCGCCATGTAGTGGGTGTGGAAGGCGCCCGCCACCTGCAGCGGGATGACCCGCACGCCGCGCGGCGCGCGCTCGGCCAGCAGGGCCAGCGCCGCCGGCTCGCCCGCCACCACGATCTGGCCGCCGCCGTTGTAGTTCGCGGGCAGCACGCCCACCTCGTCGAACAGGGCCAGCACCTCGTCCTCGCTGCCCCCGACCACGGCACTCATGCCGGTGCTGGTCAGTGCA
Organism: Corynebacterium-like bacterium B27; assembly: GCA_000333435.1. Lineage (GTDB taxonomy): Bacteria > Actinomycetota > Actinomycetes > Actinomycetales > Microbacteriaceae > Herbiconiux. The sequence continues at coordinate 6,217 of BADC01000542.1, forward strand.
GCCGCGTCGGCCATCGCGCGGCCGCGTTCACCGACGAAGCGCATCGCATCCGTGGCGCTCAGGATGCCCGCACCGGCCGCCGCGGTGATCTCACCCACCGAGTGCCCCGCGATACCGCCGATGCGGTCGCGGCGGCCGTCGGCGAAGAGCGCGTCGAGCGTGAGGAGTCCCGCCGCCACGATGAGCGGCTGCGCCACCGCGGTGTCGCGGATGGTGTCGGCGTCGCTCACCGTGCCGTGCGTCACGAGGTCGACACCGGCCGCGGCGCCGAGTTCTTCGAGGGTGTTGCGGAAGGTCGGCTCGGCGATCCACGGCTCGAGGAAGCCGGGGGTCTGCGAGCCCTGGCCGGGGCAAACGACGACGATCATTGCTTCAGTCTCCCAAGAGTTCGGTGGATGACTGTGATGGACAGGGTCAAGAGATGGCCGAATCCGTTGTCGGTGCTCTACAAGTCACTCGGCTCAGCGCCGGTGGCCTGGCGGCTCGTGGTCGTTCATCGACCCGAGGATGAGTGCCGACTGCAGGATGAGGGCCTCGCGGGCGCCGGTCGCGTCCCAGCCGATCACCTGCGTGACGCGCTTCAGGCGGTAGCGCACGGTGTTCGGGTGCACGAACAGCTCGCGCGCCGTGGCCTCGAGCGAGCGGCCGTTGTCGAGATAGCACCAGAGGGTGGTCATGAGCTCGGGGGACTGGTCCTGCAGTGGCCGGTACACCCGGTTGACGAGGGTGGACCGGGCGAGCGGGTCACCGGCCAGCGCGCGTTCGGGCAGCAGATCGTCGGCGAGCATCGGCCGTGGGGCGTTGCGGAGGGCCCTGGCGACCGCGAATCCGGCCAGCGCGGCCTTGGCGCTGCGGGACGCGTCGACGAGGCTCGGCACCTCGTGGCCCAGCACGAGGTAGCCCGGGCCGAAGCCGGGCTCGAGCTGCTGGGCGATGTCGAGGAACGACAGGGTCTCGGTCGTGGCCGGGGCGGTCTCGAGCGCCGCCGCGCCCCCGCCGGCACCGGCTCCGGCGGCGTCCGCCGCCACGTCGAGAGCGTTGCCGTTGGCCGGATGCGCGCGCCCGATCACGAGCACCAGCCGGCCGCCCTGCACCCCGATCAGCAGGTCGGCGTTGAGGTGGCGGGCGGTGCGCCGCAGCTGGTCGACATCGAGCTGCCGCGGGGTGGTGCCGACCAGCACGCTCACCTCGCCGTGCCCGTGCCAGCCGAGGGCGGCGATGCGGCTCGGCAGCTCGTCGTCGTACTCGCCGCTCAGGATGCTGTCGACCACCAGTGCTTCGAGCCGCGCGTCCCAGAGGCCGCGGGCTTCGGCGGCGCGGGCATACACATCGGCGGCGGCGAAGGCGATCTCGCGGGAGTAGAGGAGGATCGCTTCGCGGAGCGAGGACTCCGCGCCCGCGACCCGCTCCTCCACCACCTCGACCACGACCCGGATGAGCTGCAGCGTCTGCTGCAGGCTCACCGAGCGGAGGAGTTCGCGGGGTGCCGAACCGAACACGTCGGCGGCGATCCACGTGGTGGTGGTGGGGTCGTCGTACCACTGGATGAACGACTTGATGCCCGCCTGGGCCACGAGGCCCACGGCCGAACGCCGCCCCGGCGGCATGTCGCCGTACCAGGGCAGCGTCTGGTCGAGACGCTTGATCGTCGCGGTGGAGAGTTCGCCCGAGATGGTGCGCAGCCACGCCAACGTCTGCGCTTTAGTGCGGGCCATCACACCTCCGGAGCGTCCTCGCCCAGGCCGGGATCGATCGGGTCATCGGGCCGGGATCAGCTCTCGCCGCCCGCCGAGCCGGAGGTGCCGGCCGTCACGTCGTACAGGCGGTACTTCTCGATCGCCCAGCTCGGTGCGTTCTGGTCGACCTCGCCGCGGGCGGCGAGCTGCTCGAGCACGCGCACCACCACGGAGGGGCCGTCGATCTTGAAGAAGCGCCGGGCCGCGGGCCGGGTGTCCGAGAACCCGAAGTCGTCGGCGCCGAGCGTAGCGAACTCGCCGGGCACGAACTGGCGGATCTGGTCCGGCACCGCGTGCATGTAGTCGGTGACGGCGACGAAGGGTCCGGGCGCATCCTGCAGCTTGGTCGTCACGTAGGGCACGTGGCGTTCCTCGGTGGGGTGCAGGAAGTTGTGCTCCTCGGCCTTCAGGCCGTCGCGGCGCAGCTCGGTCCACGAGGTGACCGACCAGACATCCGCCGACACGCCCCAGTCGTTCGCCAGCAGCTCCTGCGCCTCGAGCGCCCACGGCACCGCGACGCCGGAGGCGAGGATCTGGGCCTTCGGGCCTTCGATCGCGCCGCCCTTCAAGCGGTAGATGCCGCGCACGACGCCTTCGACGTCGAGGCCCTCGGGCTCGGCGGGCTGCACGTGCGGCTCGTTGTACACCGTGAGGTAGTACATGACGTTGGGCTCCGGGTGGGTGCCGCCGTACATCCGCTCGAGTCCGTCGCGCACGATGTGGTTGAGCTCGTAGCCGTAGGCCGGGTCGAAGGTGACCACGGCCGGGTTCGTCGACGCCAGGAGGAGGGAGTGCCCGTCGGCGTGCTGCAGTCCTTCGCCGGTGAGCGTGGTGCGGCCTGCCGTTGCGCCGATCACGAAGCCGCGCGCCATCTGGTCGCCCGCCGCCCACAGGGCGTCGCCCGTGCGCTGGAAGCCGAACATCGAGTAGAACACGTAGATCGGGATGAGCGGCTCACCCTGCGTGGAGTAGCTCGTGCCCACCGCCGTGAACGCGGCCAGGGCGCCGGCCTCGTTGATGCCGACGTGGATGATCTGGCCCTGCGGGCTCTCCTTGTAGGCCAGGAGGAGCTCGCGGTCGACCGAGGTGTAGGTCTGGCCCTTGGGGTTGTAGATCT
>BADC01000541.1 GCA_000333435.1 Corynebacterium-like bacterium B27
GATGTTCAGATCTCGTTGGACGGCGCGACCGCGGAGGTCAACGACTACGTGCGAGGCCCCGGCTCCTACGCCACGGCGATGCGTGCCATGCAGAACATGAAGGACGCCGGCTTCACCGGGTTCAAGATCTCGGTGGTGTGCACCCGCCAGAACATCGGGCAGCTGGACGAGTTCAAGGCCATCGCCGACGAGTACGGTGCACAGCTGCGCCTGACCCGTCTCCGCCCGTCCGGCCGCGGTGCCGACGTGTGGGACGAGCTGCACCCGTTGCCCGAGCAGCAGCGCGAACTGTACGACTGGTTGGTCGCCAACGGCGAGAACGTCCTGACCGGGTGCTGCGCGAAGTGCTCCTCGACGGAGGCCAGGTCGTTGAACTCGGCGATCAGGGTGTGGGCAAGCGCGTCGGGCAGGATGCCGGTCGAGTTCGCGTCGTCGCCCCATGCCTTGTCGGGCGCGGAGATGACGTTGCGCGCGACCGCGTCGTAGGAGCCGTGGAAACAGCCCTGGAACTTCAGGATGTACGGCCGCCCGGTCGCCCCCCGCGCCAGCCGCAGGGCCTGGAACACCGACTCGGAACCGCTCATCGTTGAGATGACGACCTCGGCGCTCGGAATGGCGTCGATCACGAGCCGCGCGGCCTCGACCTCGAGCTCGGTGGTGCCGAGGCCGACGAGGTCGAGCTGCTGCACGGCCCGCACCACGGCATCGTTGACGCGCTCGTCGACATGACCGAGCAGGATGGCCCCGAACGCGGCGTGGTAGTCGGTGTAGCTGCGGCCGTCGAGGTCGGTGATGGTCGCGCCGTGCGCCGACCGCCACGCCCAGGGGGAGCCGATGCGCCGGGTGGCGGAGTTCACCCCACCGGGGACGATGCGCTCGGCTTCGTCGGCGAGGGTCTGTGCGGCGGATGTCACGAGTGCTCCAGTCGGTTCTGTTCGGTTCGGACGAGGGTGCGGAGTTCGTCGGCGTGCGCATCCACGAGGCGGGTGGTGATGGGGTCGAGCCGGAAGCCGATCGGTCCGCGCATCCGGTCGTCGGGGATGACGCCCTGGCGCACGAGGAGGTGCTTGCCGAAGGCGACGTAACCGTCGAGGCCCTGCACCATCGCCATCATCGCGGTGAGGGTGCGCGTGATGGCCAAGGCGGATGCGTCGTCGCCGCTGTCGAGCGCGTCGACCAGCGCGCGGATGGCCCAGGTGAGATCGGGCCCGGGCATGGTGCCCACGATGCCGCGCAGGTGCGCATCCATCAGCGAGACCCCGCCGCTGCCGTCGAAGATGCGCGCCGCGCCGCCGGAGGCGGCGAGGATGGCCGAGACGGTGGGGCCGATCGGCTCGGCCTCGGGCTTGAGCAGGAGCCGGTCGGCCCCGAAGTCGCGCACCAGGTCGCCCTGCACCTCCGGCGCGATCGGCGCGCCGACGTACGAACTGGCGTCCTGCAGGACGAGCGGCAGCCCGCCGGTCGCCTCGGCGATCGCCTCGAGATGCTCGCGCAATTCGCCGATCGACAGCGGGCCGCTGCTGAGCAGCGGCGGCGCCACCATGACGGCGGCTGCTCCGTCGTCTACCGCACGGTGGGTGAACTCGAGTGCGGTGACCGTGCTCTCGGCGCCCACGCTCACGACGACCGGCCCGCGCCCGCGAGCGAACTCCACCGCGGCGGCGTTGAGGGCGCAGCGCTCTTCGAAGGAGAGCCGGTTGATCTCGGACACCATCGCCACCGTGAGACCGTCGGCGCCGTTGGCGAAGAGCCAGTCCACCTCGTCGGCGAGAGCACCGCGGTCGATCGTCCAGTCCGCGGCGAACGGGGTCATGATCACCGGCAGAACGCCCTCCAGAGGCGTTTCGGGTGCAACTGTCGACACTGCGATGGCTCCATTGCTGTTCGGTCTGTGCGAACGCTGTTCGCGATTACCGAGTAATCTATCCAGAGGATGCCCGCGAGGGGAAGACCCGAATGTTTCGGGCAGGTCAAATCTCTGGCTACCCTGAACAGGAGCGGACAGGATGGTGAGCGTGACGACGGAGCAGTCCGACAACCGGTACCGCGTGCAGAGCGTGGAGCGCGCGATCGACATCCTGGAGCACCTGGGTGCCGCATCCGCGCCGCTCACGGTGACCGAGATCGCCGAGGCGATGGGCGGCTCGAAGAGCGGGGTCTTCGCGACGCTGCAGACCCTGGTGGGGCGCGGACTCATCCGCTCGTCCGGCACCGGGACCGAGCGCCGCTACGGACTCGGTCTCGCACTGGCGCGCCTCGGCGACATGGCGCTCGACCAGATCTCGTTCCGCGAACTCGCCCGACCCGTCCTCCGCGCGCTCACCGAGCGCACCGGCCTGACCTCCCGCGCCGCGACCTGGGGTGGGGACTACGCCATCATGATCGACCGCGTCGACGGCACGGGCGGTGTGCGGTTCGACCTGCAGATGGGGGCGCGGGAGCCGCTGCACCGCTCGAGTGTGGGCAAGGCGATGCTGACCGCGATGAGCGACGACCGGGTGCGCGAGGTGCTCGCCGGCACGTCGCTGGCGGCGACCACCCCGCACACGCTGACCACGATCGACGCCGTGCTCGACGACGTGCGGCGTGCCCGGGGGCTCGGGTACGCCGTGGACGACGAGGAGGATGCGATGGGTATCATCTGCATCGGCGCGCCCGTGGTCGACCACCGGGGGGACTGCGTGGGCGCGATCAGCGTGACGCGCATCAAGGCCGGCATCTCGCCGGCCGAGGTGGACGACATCGGGCGAGTGGTGGTGGACAGCGCCGGCGAGCTGTCCCGGCTGCTCGGCAGCCGCCCCTGACGGGAGACCGCGGTCAGCCGAGCGCGCGCACGATCAGTGCGGCGATCCGCTCCTCGACCGCGGGCGTGATCTCGGCGATCGCGAACGCGGTCGGCCACATGGCGCCCTCGTCGAGCAGAGCCGCGTCGTTGAAGCCGAGGGTCGCGTAGCGCGCGCCGAACTTCGAGGCGCTCTGCAGGAAGCAGATCACCTTCCCGTTCTTCGCGTACGCCGGCATGCCGTACCAGGTCTTGGGCTCGAGCTCCGGGCCGTTCGCCGTGACCACGGCGTGCACCCGCTCGGCGATGGTGCGGTCGGCGTCGGGCATCTCGGCGATCTTCGCCAGCAGGTCGGCGAGTCCGTCGGCCTTCTTCGACCGGGCGGGGCGGCGCGACGCGGCCTTCAGCTCCTTCGCCCGCTCCTTCATGGCGTCGCGCTCCTCGGCGGTGAATCCGTCGTACTTCTCGGCGTCGCGGGCGCTGCTGGCTGCGGTCATGAGTGGCTCCTTCGAGGTCGTGCTGCCGGGGATGGCTCCATGCTACGGATGCGTCCCGCCGCGGGCTTCTCGATTCCTGCTCGATCTCCGGCCGCCCCGCGCAGCCGTTCACGGCTCTCGCAAATGTCGGTGCGGGAGCCTATCGTGGGAAAGACGGCGAGAGCCGTGATCCGACGAGGAGCACCGTCCATGACCCCCGAATCCGCCGCATCCGCCGTCAGCGACACCCGCGCTGCGACCGATGCGAACGCACCCCTCACCCTGGCCGAGTTCGACGAGTACGCCGGCGCCATCATGGCGAACCTCGAGAGCGTCATCGACGGCAAGACCGAGGCCGCCACGCTCGCCCTCATCGTGCTGATCGCCGAGGGCCACCTGCTCGTCGAAGACGTGCCGGGTGTCGGCAAGACCACGCTCGCCAAAGCGCTGGCGACGAGTGTCGGCTGCTCGGTGGCGCGCATCCAGTTCACCCCCGACCTGCTGCCCTCCGACGTCACGGGTGTCTCCATCTACAACCAGGTCGACCACGCCTTCGAGTTCAAGCGCGGCGCGGTGTTCGCCAACATCGTCATCGCCGACGAGATCAACCGCGCCTCGCCCAAGACCCAGTCGGCGCTCCTGGAGTGCATGGAGGAGGGGCAGGTCTCGCTCGACGGCACGACGCATCCGCTCGAGCCGCCGTTCATCGTGGTCGCCACCCAGAACCCGATCGAGATGGAGGGCACCTACGCCCTGCCCGAGGCGCAGCGCGACCGCTTCATGGCCCGCATCTCGATGGGGTACCCGGATGCGGCGGCCGAGCTCTCGATGCTGCACCAGCGGGAGCAGTCGAGCCCCCTCGACAAGCTCACCGCCGTGGTCGACAAGCAGCAGTTGCACGCCATGATCGAGACCGCCCGTTCGGTGTACGTCAGCCGCGCGGTGGAGTCGTACGTGGTGTCGATCGTGCAGGCCACCCGCACGCATCCGGAGTTCCGGCTGGGGGCGAGCCCTCGCGGCACGCTCCACCTCGTGCGCGCCGCCAAGGTGCTGGCGGCGCTGAACGGCCGCGAGTTCGTGGTGCCGGATGACGTGAACGAGCTCGTGGTGCCCGTGCTCGCGCACCGCATCGTCGCCACGCGGCGGGCCGCCAGCGACAGCCGCGGGGGCGGCACGCAGGCCATCGCCGATGCGCTGCGCGCCATCGTGTCCGCCACGCCCGTTCCGCTCAACCGCTCCCGCTCGGTCTGACCTCGTGGCCCGAGCCCGCTCCACCAGCACGCTGCCGCGCCTGACGGTGCGGGGCTGGGGGCTGGTCGCGGCCGCCGTCGTGGCCTTCGTGCTCACCCAGGTGCTGAGGCGCCAGGAGATCGCCTACCTCGCCTGCTTCCTGCTCGCCGTGCCGGTGTTCTCGCTCGCCTGGGTGGCCCTGCGTCGGGTCGCGTTGAAGGTGCGTCGGCGCTTCTCGCCGGAGTCGGGGGCGGTGGGTCAGGCGGTCACGGCGACCATCTTCGTGCAGAACTGGGGGAGTCTTCGCACGCCGGCAGCTGTCTGGGTGGAGCAGGCCGCGGCACCGTTGCACTCGAGCGAGCCCGCACCGCTGCCGCCCCTGCCCGCCTACACCTCCTCGACCCTCGACGAGCCCGTGGCGCGGCAGCTGAGCTACCAGCTCGACACGGCCTATCGCGGCGCTCACCAGATCGGGCCGTTCGTGGTGACGCTGACCGACCCGTTCGGCTGCGCGGTGCGACGCGTGCGGGTCGGCGGCACCGACACGGTGCTCGTCACGCCCACGGTCTACGAGCTGGCGCGGGTCGACCTGCGGCTGGCCACGGGCGACGGCGCCGAGCAGGTGTCGCGGCGCCTGGTGGGTGCCGGGGAGCAGGATGTGATCGCGCGCAAGTACCTGCCGGGCGACTCCATCCGCCGCGTGCACTGGCCCGCCACCGCCAAGCACGGGGAGCTGATGGTGCGGCAGGACGACCAGCGCAACGACCAGGACGCGGTGATCGTGCTCGATGCGCACTCCTTCGCGCGGCCGGCGCCGACCGGCACGCGCGGTGCGGAGGTCGATCCGGCGTTCGAGTGGGCGGTGAGCGCCGTCGGCTCCGTGGCGCTGCACCTCATGAACGAGGGCTACGGCGTGCGGCTCGTCGGGCACGCTCGGGGCGCCGACGCCGACGACGAGGTGTTCACCGCCCCGCACGGTCTCTCCCGGGTGGTGCGCGACCTGGCCTTCGCCACGAAGGATGCGCTGCACGATCCGCTCGACTTCCGGGCGGCGGTCGAAGCGGCGGCCCTGACCTCGCCGGATGCGCCACCCGTGTTCGCCATCGTGTCGAACGCTCCCGGGGCGGGCGACCGCATCCGGCAACTCGCGGCGATGTCGTCGCATCCGGTCGCCTTCGTGGTCGGTGGCGACGCCGCCGCGCGCCGGGCCGGCTTCGGTGGCGACCGCGGCGTCGCCGGCGATTTGCGCGCGGCGGGGTGGTCGGTGCTCGAGTGCACCGCCCATGACGACCTGCCCGGGCTGTGGAAGGCTCTCGGCGACGCGCGGGGGATCGGATGAGCGCGGCACGCCGCCGGTCGGCTGCGCAGCATCGCCGGGCGGAGAAGACCGGTGCGTGGAAGAGCACGCTCGCCGTCGCCGTGACGATCGGCGCGGCGCTGCTCGGGCTCACGCCGCTCCTGCAGGGCTTCAGCTGGTGGTTCGCCACGATGGCCATGGTGGTGCTGCTGCTCGGTGTGGCGGCGACCCTGCGGGCGCGCGGTGTGCCCGAGGTCACCGTGGTGGCCGTCACCGCCGTCGTCTGGGGCGCTGTCGTGGCGGTTCTCTACGCCGGCTCGACCCTGTGGTTCCTGCTGCCGACGCTTTCGACGCTCGCCGACATCTCCGGCGATCTGGCGGATGCGCGGCTCTCGATCGCCCAGCAAGAGGTGCCGGCGATCGCCGACGGCGCCATCACGCAGCTGATCGTGATGTCGGTCGGGCTCATCGCCGTCATCACCGACGAATTGGCCACCGGGCTCCGCACCCCGGTGCTCAGCGGCATCGGGCCGCTGGCCGTGCTCGCGATCGCGCCGCTCGTGCGCAAGAGCGAGCCCAACGTCACCGTCTACGTCCTCACCGCCGTGACGTTCCTCGTCGTCATCTGGTGCAGCACCCGCATCGGCACGGGTCCGCCCCGCCCCGCGCGGACACTCGAGAAGGGCGGCCGAAACCCGGCACTGGCGGTCGGCATCGCGGCCGGCGCGGTCGCCGCCATGATCGTGCTGCCGGCGGTCACGCCCGGGCTCACCGCCGAGTCGCTGGCCGACGACGGGTCCGGGAGCCGGTTCCCGTCGGTGTACGCGACCGGGGTCGATCCCACCATCCAGCTCGGGCGCGACCTCCGGCGCAG
>BADC01000540.1 GCA_000333435.1 Corynebacterium-like bacterium B27
ACGGCCGTCCCCGACTCGCCCGGGGGTACATGAGGCCGACGCTCGCACCGACCACGCCGGCGTCGAAGGCTTCCTCCACGTCGCGGTCCAGCGCGATCAGCTCGTCGGCGCTGAGCGCTCGCGCCTCGACGCCCGCGCGGGCGAAGCGCAGCGCGCCATGCCCCACCTGTGCGGCCACGTTGGTGGCGGTCGGCGCGTCGTCGAGAGCCTGGAGCCAACCGGGCAGGTCGTTCCACGACCAGGGCAGCTCGGGGGTGACGTCGATCACGCTGATCACCCCCTTGAGACCGTGGAGGTCGGCATTGCCGGGGGCCGGGCTCATGCCGCAATTGCCCACGACCTCCGTGGTGATGCCCTGGGTGACCCGGCTGGCGTTGCCCGGGTAGGCCAGCAGGCTGATGTCGGAGTGGCAGTGGATGTCGACGAAACCGGGCGCGACGATCCGTCCGGTCACGTCGAGGAGCTCGGCGGCGTAGCCGCAGGCCGGTCGCTCCGCCGCCGGCACGATCGCCTCGATGCGGCCGTCGGCGACGAGGACGTCGGCCGGCTGTGCCTGGTCGCCGAAGCCGTCGGCGACGAGGCCGCCGACCAGCGCCATCCGCTGTGCCGTCGTCACGCCCGCTCCCGGAGACTGCGGAACGGGCCCTCCTCGGCCATGGCGCCGAGCACGTCGTCGGCCTGCTCGAGCGTGCGGTCGACGTCGGCCTCGGTGTGGGCGAGCGAGATGTGGTTGCGCTTCAGCGACATCGGGTACATGAAGGAGCCCTGCTCGATCATCCGCCGGTGGAAGGTGGCGTACGCCTCGTCGTCGTTGCGCAGCAGGTCGCGGTAGCCGTGCACCTCGCCGTCGAGGAAGTAGGTGACGAAGACCGATCCGACGCCGGTGACGACGGCCGGGATGCCGTGGTCGGCGGTGATGCGCGTGAGGCCTTCGCGCATCCGGTCGCCGAGCCGGCGCACGTGGCCGTAGAAGTCGACCACGGGGTCGGCCAGCACGCCGATCGTGGCGACGGCGGCCGCCATCGACATCGCGTTTCCGTTGAAGGTGCCCGCGAGCATCACGCCACCGCCGGCCGAACTGAAGTTGTTCATCAGCTCGGCCGAGCCGGCGAGGCCCGCCACCGGGTAGCCGTTGCCCATCGATTTGCCGAAGGTGGTGAGGTCGGGCGTCACCCCGGCCAGCTCCTGGTAGCCGCCGAGCGCGTGCCGGAACCCGGTGATGACCTCGTCGAAGATGAGGACGGAACCCTCGCGCGTCGCGATCGCGCGCAGCCCCTCGAGGAAGCCCGGGTCGGGCAGCAGTGCGCCGACGTTGTGCGGCACCGGCTCCACGATGATCGCCGCGATCTCGCCCGGGTGCTGCGCGAAGTGCTCCTCGACGGAGGCCAGGTCGTTGAACTCGGCGATCAGGGTGTGGGCAAGCGCGTCGGGCAGGATGCCGGTCGAGTTCGCGTCGTCGCCCCATGCCTTGTCGGGCGCGGAGATGACGTTGCGCGCGACCGCGTCGTAGGAGCCGTGGAAACAGCCCTGGAACTTCAGGATGTACGGCCGCCCGGTCGCCCCCCGCGCCAGCCGCAGGGCCTGGAACACCGACTCGGAACCGCTCATCGTTGAGATGACGACCTCGGCGCTCGGAATGGCGTCGATCACGAGCCGCGCGGCCTCGACCTCGAGCTCGGTGGTGCCGAGGCCGACGAGGTCGAGCTGCTGCACGGCCCGCACCACGGCATCGTTGACGCGCTCGTCGACATGACCGAGCAGGATGGCCCCGAACGCGGCGTGGTAGTCGGTGTAGCTGCGGCCGTCGAGGTCGGTGATGGTCGCGCCGTGCGCCGACCGCCACGCCCAGGGGGAGCCGATGCGCCGGGTGGCGGAATTCACCCCACCGGGGACGATGCGCTCGGCTTCTTCGGCGAGGGTCTGTGCCGC
>BADC01000539.1 GCA_000333435.1 Corynebacterium-like bacterium B27
GGCTCGAAGCTGAAGTCGGGGTTCACCTGCACGAGGTTGTCGTAGATGAGGTCCTCGGTGAGCACCTCGCCGCCGGCCGAACCCTTGAGCGGGTTGAAGGTCTGCGGTGCCTGGTAGAGGTTGTAGGTGGCCGACGTCGGGCCCGACGCGGTGGGTGACGGCGAGCCGCCGGTGCAGCCTGCGAGCAGGACCGCGGCGGCGGCCACGGCGGCGCCGGCGATGTAGCGATAACGCATGTGCTTCTCCTTAGCTGTGCTGGATGTGACGTGGTGCGATGACGGGCGTGCTGAGTGCACCGAGACCCTTCACCTCGGCGACCATGTGGTCGCCCGGGGCGAGGAAGACACCGGTGGTGGCGCCGACCCCGGCGGGGGTTCCGGTGAGGATGACGTCTCCGGGCCGGAGCGTCATGAGCCGAGAGCAGAACGACACGAGCTTGGCGACGCTGTGCACCATGTCGCGGGTCGATCCGTCTTGCTTCACCTCGCCGTTGACGCTCAGGGTGAGCGTCAGGTCCTGCGGGTCGGGCACCTCGTCGGCGGTGACGAGGCAGGGCCCGATCGGTGCGGAGCCGTCCAGCCACTTGCCCTCGAGCCAGTCGAAGAACCCGGTCCACGCCTCGCCGTCCCGCTCGGCGCCGAGCTCCAGGCTGCGGGCGGAGAGGTCGTTGCTGGTCGAGTAGCCGAAGACGTGGTCGAGGGCATCCGCTTCGTCGACCCGCTTCGCCTCACGGCCGATCCAGACCGCGATCTCGACCTCCCAGTCGAGCTGGCGGGTGATCGGGTCGAGCTCGACCGGCTCGTCCGGTCCGATGACCGCGGTGTCGGGCTTCAGGAAGATGCGCGGGGTGGCGATCGACCGCTCGCGCTCCTTCGCTCCCGACTCGGTGACGTGCGACTGGTAGTTCGCGGCCACGCAGAGCACCTTGCCGGGCACGAGCACGGGGGAGAGGATGCGGGTGCCGGCCAGCGGTACGCGCTCACCGCCCTCGGCGCGGGTCTCCGACCCGGCGATCACCGCGGTCAGGTCGCCGGGGCCGGTCGTCACGATGTCGTCGCCGTCGAGGTAGCCGTGTCGCACCTGACCGTGCTGATCGAATGTGAGCCATTTCATGGGGGACGGATCCTTTCGGGTTCACCAGGTGACGGAGACCGCGGTGCCGGTCGCGGCCGATTCGGCCATGCCGTCGAGCGCGCGGGAGAGGGTGACGAAGTCGCTTGCCGACGCCGGCCGGGCGGCGCCGCGGATGATCGACGCGAACATCTGCAGGTGGCGCACCGCCGAGCCGCCGGCGTAGGGCACCGCAGTAGTGCCGTCGACCGTCCGGACCTCGAGCGCGGGTTTGGTGAGATCGGCGTCGACGAAGCCGTGGGTGCCGATGACGCGCAGGTGCAGCCGGAGCTGGCGGGGGAGCGATGCGCCGGCGCAGGCCCGGGAGATGTGGTGGCTGAGCACCACACCCCGATCGGTCTTGCCGAGGAAGGTGCGCGGTCCGCCGTCGGCGCCGCCGTGGGCCTGCAGCCGCACCGTCGCGGGGCCGGTGAGCATCCGCATCGCGTCGATGAGGTGCACCCCGAGGTTGCGCAACTCGTCGGCCTGGCTCTCGCCGCCGCCGGTGACCATGTCGGCGTGCACGGCGCGCAGGAGCCCGATCTCGGCACCGCGCACTGCGGTGAGCACCCGGGTGAAGCCCGGGTGGGAGAGCAGGTGGTGGCCGGGCAGCACCGGCAGGGTTCCTGCGGCAGCCGCGAACGCCTCGAGTTCGGTGGTGCTGTCGAGCGTCGGCTTGTCGAGCAGAACCGGTACCTGCTGCGCGACGGCGTACTCGGCGAACGCCCTGCGAGCCTCGCCCCGCAGGCACACGATCGCACCGGCGGCCGGGGTGTCGGGCGTCTCCGAGACCTGCAGCGCGAGGCCGAGGTCGTCGGCCAGCGATCGGCCGCGATCGATCGCCGCCTGCTCGGAGCCGGTCGGCAGCCAGACCACGGTTGCGGCGAGGCCCGCCGCGGCGAGCGCGGGCGCCCACATCTCGGCCTGGTGGTTCTGGGTGCCGACACCGACCGTGCCGGCGAGGAGCACGGGCAGGGCGCTCATGCTGCGGCTCCGATCCGTACCGTCTCGCCGGTGGCCAGCGACTCCTCGCTGGCGGCCGCGACGTCCACGGCGTGCACGGCGAACGCGACGGGCGGCTCGACCGCGGCCCGGCCCTGCGCGGCCGCGACGAACGAGTCGAGTTCGCGATCGAACGTGGCCGGCGCGATGCCGTCGGGACCCCACTGGGCGAGCCCGTGGTCGAGCCACGCGAGCACGCCCTCGGCGTCCCAGTCGCGCGAGACCACACCCGAGGTGCCGACGACCGTGATCTCGGCGTAGGCGGCGCCCCGCGGGTTGTCGCCGCGGCTGATCTCGCAGATCGCGGATGCGCCCGACGGGAAGCCGAGGCCGATCACCAGATAGTCGAATATCTGCAGCGCCTCGCTCGTGGCGTGCTGCCCCGAGGCGAAGACCGAGTCGGCCTGCTCGCCCAGCCACCAGGCCGCGAGGTCGGTGAGGTGCACGCCGTTGTGGAAGGAGTGCCCGCCGGAGAGCTCGGGGTTCAGCACCCAGTGCTGCCAGCCCGGCCAGATCCAGCCGCCGTTCATCGCGACCCGCACGAAGCGGGGGGTGCCGATCGCGCCGGAGTCGATGACCTCCCTTATGGCCAGGGACTGGGCCGAGAACCGGTGGCTGTGCCCGACCATGAGGGTGAGGCCACGGTCCGCCGCATCCTCCGCCACCGAACGGGCACCAGCCGGCGACATCGCGAGTGGTTTCTCCATCAGGAGGTGCTTGCCGGCGGCGAGCACCTGGTGCCCGAGCTCCTCGTGCGTGAGATTCGGGGTGCAGCAGATCACCGCGTCGACGCCGGGAGCGGCCAGCAGCTCGGCGACGGAGCCGTAGGCGGCGCAACCCTCCCGCTCGGCCACCCGCTGTGCGCGTTCCACGACCACGTCGCACACGGCGATCAGCCGCGCGTCGGTGCTCGTGCGGAGCGCGGCCAGGTGACTGTCGGCGATCCCGCCGACACCGATGATGCCGATGCCCAGAGGCTGGTCAGACATCCGTTCCCTTTCTGATGAGTGTTCCGGGGCGGGCGGCGGTCTGCTCGCCGTGCGAGAGCACCGCGACACCGCCCACGAAGACGTGGTCGAGGCCGACCGAGGTGGCGCTGGGGTCGGCGAAGGTCGCCGGTGAGTCGAACCGTTCGTCGTCGAGCACCACGAGGTCGGCTCGCAGGCCCGCCGCGATGCCGCTGCGCAGACCCACCCGGTCGGCCGGCGCGGTCGTCATCCGTCGCACGACCTCGCCGATCGGGAGACCCAGCCCGCGGAGGTAGCGGTAGCCGCGGGAGAACGCGCCCCACGAACGCGGATGCGGCACCGACGCCGTGTGCGAGGCGTCGAGCGCGGTGCCGTCCGAGGCGATGCTCACCCAGGGCGTGCGCAGCGCCGAGTCGATGTCGGCCCAGCGGCCGCTCTCCATCGCGGCGTCGACGAGCCCGTCGTTGGCGAGCAGCAGCTCGACCAGGTAGTCGAACGGGTCGCCCGGGGCGGCGTTGAGATCGTGGCCCACCGCATCGGGCGTGTTCGTGGCCTTCATGATGATGATCTGCTCGTTCG
>BADC01000538.1 GCA_000333435.1 Corynebacterium-like bacterium B27
TTGGCCGCCGCCCGCCAGGGCGATCGCGAGGTTCGCGATGGTCGTCGACTTCCCATCGCCCGGCAGGGGACTCGTGACCACGATCACCCGGGGAGGGTTGTCCACATCCATGAACTGCAGATTCGTGCGGAGCTCGCGAAGCGCCTCAGCGACGGCCACGTCGTCGTCGTCGACATTCGCGTAGTAGGTTGCGCCTTCCATCGACACCAGACGGTCCTTGTCTGTGAATCGACGGTCGACCGGGATGGCCCCGACCACTGAGAGCTTGAACTCCCGTTCAACCGCATCCCCGGTCCGGATTCGTCGATCGAGCGTATGACGGATCGCGGCGTAGATTAGGCCGATGACGAGGCCCGCCAGGAGGCCGATGCCGATGGCCAGACGCGTGTTCGGCGAGGTGGGGGACGACGGCAGTACAGCGGAATCGAGGGGGATAAGCTTGACGACACCCGTGGCGCTGCCGTCCGTCGGAGCACCCGCCTGATTCTCCACGGACTGGATCTGTTGCTGGATACCGCGCAACCATGCTTCGGCGAGATCTCGAGCGGTCTCCGGCGTTCCAGCCATCGCAGTCACCTTGATCAGGACAGTGTCCGAAGGGTTCGTGACGCTGATCTTGCTCACCAGGGCTTCGGGGGTCGTATTCAGCCCGAGCTCGTCGATCGCGTACTGAGCAACTGCGCGCGACGTTCCGACGTCGATGTACGACTTCACCTTCGACTTGGCGAGGTTGTCGCCCACGAGCGCCGAACCGCTGTCGCTGTTCGAGCCGGCCGAGATGTAGCCACTCGAGTCGGCCTCATAGACCTTGGGCTGCAGGAGCGTCCAACCGAAGGCGACCGCACCACCGATCAGCGTGAGGACGATTATCGAGATCCAGTGGGCTCGCAAGACTGCGAGATATGAACGAAGTTCCATGCGTTTCCCCCAATTCGACGGTAACGAGGCATCCCTGAAACCTCATTGATGCCCCGTATTGCCGGGAGCGATCGGCGCACAACCCTCCATATTGTAAACGCACTCCCATGTGGGCGTGAATTCAGCGAAATGAGCCCGCTCGACCGGTGCATTATCGTTTCGGTATGGCCGCCACGATCACCATCTGTGCGCTCGGAGCTCGTGTCGGGGTTGAGTTCGACGAATCCGTGTCCCCGTCCGACGTCGCGCGCTTCTCGACGGCATGGGCAGGGGCCGCTGCGCCGGAAGGGCTGCGGGATGCTGATTTGCGTGTGACTCTTGGACCAGCGGCGGCACGCGGGGCGGGCGATTTCGACGTGGCGGCGGTCGGTTTCGAGCAGGCGGCTGCGGTGCTGTCGACGAAAGTGACCCTCGCGGCGATCGAATCCAACCGCGGACGCATGGTCATGCTTCACGCCTGCGGGGTCGCCACCGACGATGGCGATGTTCTCGCTTTCGTAGGCCCCTCCGGTCGAGGCAAGACGACGCTTGTTTCCCGTCTCGCACGGAAGTTCGCCTACGTCACTGACGAGACCGTGGGCGTCGAGGCTGACGGCACCGTACATCCATATCGGAAGCCTCTGTCGCGAGTCATCCCGTCTGGGACCAAAATCCAGACTTCGCCGGATGAACTCCACCTCCTGCCGCTGCCACACGTCGAACTACGTCTGGCGCAGGTCGTGCTGCTCGATCGTCAACCCGAGTGGATCGGGCCGCCAACCGTCGAGGTGCTACCCCTTCTCGATGCACTACCGCGCCTGGTACCCGAGATGAGCTATCTCGCCGACTTGCCCGACGCGCTTGCCCGGTTGGCGCGGTTGATCAGCGAGCGAGGTGGCGTGAAGGTGATGCACTACAGCGAGGCGGACACTGTCGTCGAGTCGATGCCCCAATTGCTCGACGTGGCAGGCGTTCAGGAACGGTGGGAACCGGTGCCTTTGGAACCGGCCGACCAGTTGCCCCTGGCAGCGGGACTCGTGCGGCGAACCGCTGCCACGGACGCGCTGAGGGTCGGCGATGCACTCGTCCTGATGCACGGCTCCATGCTGCGGGTAGTCGATGGCATCGGTCCCGTGATATGGGAGGCATCGGAGCGCTCGATCGATCTCCACGACCTGACGCGAATGGTCGTTTCGCGGTTCGGTGAGCCCGTCGATGGTGAAGCCCTCGATGCCGTGTCGAGCGCGGTCCGCGAGCTGGTCGACGCGGGCATTCTCGACATGGGGTCGGGCGCTTGAGCTCGGTTGAGGCTGTGGTTCGCCTGACGAATCTCGAGGCGGTGCCGTTGGCCTGTGCTCTCGTCGAAGACCGCGCGCGCCACAACGGTATCCGAGCGCTCGTGATCAAGGGCCTAGTCATGGAGCACCACGGGCTTCGGCCGCCGCGTGCATACGCGGACGTCGATGTGTTGGTCGAGCCCGATCGACTTGGGGATTTCGTGGAGGTCCTGCGGCAGAGTGGTTGGCGCCCTCGCACGCATCTCTGGGTATTCGACCGGCTCGAGGTGCATTCGATCACGCTCATCAATGACAACTGGCCGTGCGATATCGATGTGCACGCCCACTTCCCGGGCTTCCTGGCGCAGTCGCAGACCGTGTTCGAGGAGCTTTGGCGGCGCAAACTGTCGATCGAGATCGCCCATCGCGCCGTCACCGTCACAGACGATGTCTCGAGCGCGGCGATTCTCGCCCTGCATGCTCTTCGTCGGCCGGACGTGGAACGGAATACGCGCGAACTCGCGGACCTGACCGAAGTGCTGCGGAGCCAGCCCGACCTGGTCCGCAGGCTGTCGACTCTCGCAGCTGCCACTGGGAGCAGCGAACCGTTGCGCCCGTTGCTGATCTCATTGGGTGGCGTGATCGAGCGCGGTGAACGAATCTCGAGTCGCGATCTGCGCGCGTGGCGCCGACGAACCGCCGTGCACTCTCGCGCCGGGCAATGGATCACGTACATGTCCCGGGTGCCGCTGCGTCGTTGGCCCCGCGAGGTGATGGTGGTCGCGTGGCCGCCGCGGAAGCTCTACCTTCAGGAGCATCCACACACGCCGAGCGATGGCCGGACCCTGTTCATCGAGCGCAGCAAGCGAGTCTTCCGTGGACTCGTCGACCTGGCCAAGGTCGCATTCGGGGCGCGACGCTAGGCCACGGAAACGCTCCGTTTCATGACGGAGAACTTCATCTGCCCGTAACACCGACGGTTCGTACTCCCAAACGCTGCCGAACGGTCTGTGAGAGCATGAGTCCTGTACGTGACCATTTGTGGTCACCTGTGTGAGAGGGATTGCCTGGGTGGATTTACGTGACTACATCCGACTGCTCCGCCGTGGCTGGATATTCATCGTTGCGCTCACGCTTCTGGGTATCGCTGTCGGCGCCGCCTTCTCGATACTGAAGGCGCCTGAGTACCAGGCCACCTCCAAAGTCTTCGTGTCGGTGCAGTCGACGGGATCCGTCAGCGATCTCTCCCAGGGCCAGAACTTCGCTCAGGGGCAGGTCCAGTCGTATGCCGATGTCGCGACCACGCCGATCGTGCTGCAACCCGTGATCGATTCCCTCAAACTGGACACCACAGTGGACGCACTGGCCAAGCGCATCACGGCCACCTCCCCGCAGGGAACGGTCATCGTCGAGATCACGGCATCCGACCCATCGCCGGAGATCGCCGCTCGGCTGGCGAACGGCGTTGCATCGAGCTTCGAGAAGGTCGTGACTGATCTCGTTCCGCCGAACAGTGAAGGGGTGACCCCGGTCAAGATCACGGTCATCACCCAGGCATACGTTCCGAGTTCTCCGTCGTCTCCGAATGTGGTCTTGAACATTGTCATCGGTGGATTGATTGGACTCGTCATCGGAATCGTGATCGCGGTGCTGCGCGAAGTGCTCGACACTAAGATTCGGAACGAGCATGACGTCGAGGCGATCTCGAACGCGCCGATCCTTGGTGGGATCGTCTTCGACCCGTCGGCCGTCGAACACCCGCTCGTCGTCCGAGATGATCCGATGAGCCCGCGAGCGGAGTCTTTCCGTACTCTCCGGACGAATCTGCAGTTCATCGGCGCAGCCGACGGTGCGCGAAGTTTCGTCATGACGTCATCGATTCCGGGCGAGGGCAAGAGCACGACCGCCGCCAACCTCGCAATTGCCCTTGCGCTGTCCGGCCAGAACGTCGTCATCGTGGATGCCGATCTACGTAAGCCCAAACTGGCGGACTACCTGGGTGTGGAGGGGAGCGCCGGACTGACTGATGTCCTGGTGAACCGCGCCCAACCGAGCGACGTGATCCAGCGGTGGGGTGAGACGAACCTCTACGTTCTTCCCGCCGGAAAGATTCCGCCGAACCCGAGCGAACTTCTCGGGTCGGCCGCCATGGTCAAACTCGTGAGGTCACTCGAGAGCTCATTCGATGTGGTGCTCTTCGACGCCCCTCCACTGCTTCCGGTCACGGACCCGATCATTCTCGCCAACATCACCGGCGGCGCACTACTGGTCATCGCATCCGGGCGTGCAAACAAGAGCCAGGTGAAAGCCGCAGTGGGAGCATTCGAGAACGTCGGTGCACGGCTGGCCGGCACCGTGCTGACGATGCTGCCGACCAAGGGACCAGATTCCTACGGCTATGGCCGATATGGCTACGGCTACGGGTACAGCCCGACGGTGACGCATAGGCAAGATGGCGAAGGTCAAGCCGTCGAGAAGGGGTGAGCCAGACTGTCTGATTCTCCTCGTTCGCGTGGCAGGGGTCTGCGATGGCTGACGACACTGGGCCTCGGTCTGCTTGCCCTTGTCGCAGTCGTGCTCGTCATCGTCGCTGTACAGCGCCCTGATGTGAAGGACAGCGGAACGGTACCGTCGGCTCCGCAGGCGTCGCCGCGGCCGTCGGCGTCTACGCCGCCCCCGCCGACGGCGACGGCGCCGCTCGCTTCGCTCGATCTGGAGCGGTCGTTCCTGAATATGACGAACTACCCCGTCGGCGCGCGAGTTTCGCCAGGTGATTGCGATGATCCCACACGACCCGCTGCGGTGCTCGAGCTCACCACCGACGGAGGAATGACGTGGTCGCCGACGGATTTCAATGGAATCGACGTACGCGAGATCCTTGCTCTCGACGTCGTCGACTCCACTCAGATCGATGTCGTCGCCGCTACGGGCGCCGGTTGCACCGTGACCCTTGTGTCGACTTTCACAAGTGGGCAATTCTGGGACGTGTACCCCGCCCGTCTCGTCGAGAAGACGTTCGTCGATCCTGCACGGCCCAGCGAGATCGCCCGTCAGGGAACACGTATCGCCAGTCCCTGTTCTGCTGTGTTGGAAGTTGCGGAGATCCCCTCCGGCCTGGCGGTGGTGTGCGCGGAAGGCCTGTTCGCCTCCGACAGTACGTACTCGAATTGGATTCAGATCGGGTCGATGGCTCCCGCCGGAATCGCCGTGGACGCCGCCGATGGGTCACTCTTCGGAGTTCTCGTCGGCGCCGACGATTGCGAGGGCGCGGAGGTCACGGGATATGACGGCGTGAGTGGTGCACTCACCAAGCTTTCGGCTGGCTGTCTCGCGCTTCCGCCGGCCCCAACCAACGGAGCGCTGGCGGCACAAGGCGGGTCAGTGTGGTTCTGGTCCGACTCCGGCCTCTATGTTGCGCGACCAGCCGCAACCGACTGGGCCCGAGTCAATTGAGACGGGCGAATGCGAATTGGAGTGGCTTGCGCGGGTGAGGTCGATTACTCTAGATCCGGACGCTGACGTTCACACATTGGTGATATCGATGGGGGCGAGATGGTCAGCGAGATAATATCTAGCAGTAGTGCGGTGACGGCATCGTCCGGGCGCGAGCCCTGGCAACGGGTTTACGCCCGACGCCTTTTCATCACGGATGCCCTCGTACTCGCCGCAGTGATCTTCGGAGTTCAACTGATCTGGTTTGGCTTCAGTTCAGCCGATCTCAAACTGACGGAGACGTGGGGCGGCCTCGCCGTCAGCTATTCGACCATTTCCTTCGTCGTCTTCGTGAGCTGGCTGATCGCCCTGCAGATATACGGCACACGGGGATTCCGCGTGATCGGCACTGGCTCGCAGGAATACCGGCTCATCGCGGATGCGACCATCCGCCTGTTCGGACTGATTGCGATCTTCGCGTTCCTGTTGCAGATCGACCTGGCTCGCGGGTACATCCTGATCGCTTTCCCGGTCGGCACGGGCATTCTTGTCCTGGGCCGGTGGCTCTGGCGCCAGTGGCTGCATGCTCAACGCGCCCACGGCGCGTTCAGTTCCACCGTGCTCTTGGTCGGCTCGTCTGCGTCTGCGTCGCACATCGCGAGGGAGCTCGTGCGACGGCCCGACGTGGGATACCGGGTGGTGGGAGCATGTGTTCCGACGACTCTGGTCGGAGACTTCCTGCCAGACACCGATATTCCGATCTTCGGCAATCTCGACAAGGTAGGGCGTGCGCTCGAGGCCTCAGGTGCCGACACGGTCATCATTACGAGCGCCGACGAACTCCCGCCCCAGCGCGTGCGCGAGCTCAGCTGGAGCCTAGAGCCCGGCCGCCAGCATCTCGTTGTCGCGCCGAGCCTGGTCGACATCGGTGGTCCTCGAATCCATACCCGGCCGGTAGCCGGCCTTCCCCTCATTCACGTCGAGACCCCGCGGTATGAAGGTGGAAAGAAGTTCGCCAAGCGGATGCTCGACATCTTCGCGTCTGGGCTCGGCATCGTTCTTCTGTCGCCACTTCTCGCCGTCATCGCTGTCATCATTCGGTTGAGCACGCCGGGCCCCGTCTTCTTCCGCCAGGAGCGTGTGGGGTACAACGGAGAGCACTTCCATATTCTGAAGTTCCGCTCGATGGTCGTCGACGCCGAGCAACTCCTCGACGAGTTGGCCCGGATGGAGCGCGACGAAGGAAACACAGTCCTGTTCAAGATGAAGGACGATCCCCGTGTAACGCCCATCGGTCGGTTCCTGCGACGATTCAGCCTCGACGAACTGCCCCAGTTGTTCAACGTCTTCGCCGGCAGCATGTCGATGGTCGGGCCCCGCCCTCCGCTCGACAGTGAGGTTGATCAATACGAGCAGCACGTCCACCGTCGGTTCCTGGTCAAACCCGGCATTACTGGCCTGTGGCAGGTCAGCGGGCGGTCGAACCTGTCGTGGGAGGATTCGGTGCGGCTCGACCTCTACTACGTCGAGAACTGGTCATTCACCGGAGACCTCGTCATTCTGTGGCGCACCGCCCGGGCCGTACTCGTACGTGACGGTGCCTACTAGGAGGTCTCGGCGCGCCGCGACTGTCTGCGGTGAAATTCAGATTTGTGCGTAATCCGACTGGATGTCGTAGGGTTTAGATCCAGCGTGATTGGGGAACGCACATGGGGACGACTGCGTCATTTTCTCGACGGATTTTTCTGACGGCAAGCACTCTGGGGGTGATTGCCGCAGCGACGGATGGGGCCATTCGCCCGCAGCGGGCTTCCGCGGACCCGCTACCGGTGAGCCTGCCCGAGCTTTCTGGCTCCTCGGCTGACGCGACTGCGGCACTGAACAACTATCTCGCATCGGCGCCGGCGGCGGCTGCGATCGTCGGCGACTACTTTCTCGACTCAGAGCTCCTCATTCCTCATTCAGTAGCCAGTCTCGAGATCCCAGCGGGTTCGCGACTCAAGATACGTGGGGACCACGCCGGGCTCACAAGATCGGGAACGGTGCAGTATCGCGAGATGCTGAAGGCCAACGTGGCGCAGGGTGATACGTGGATCGCAGTGACATCCGGCGCGTACACGGTGGGCGAGCGCATCCTCGTCACCACCTACGATGTAGTGCCGAACTCGCCGGACAAGTACGGCTATCTTCGACAGGTAACCGGTATCGGGGCCGGCAGCGTTCAGATCGATGGACCGATCCCGCGTGCCATGTCGCTGCAGCCACGCACGGCCTCCGTCTCTCTGGCACCTTCGCTGCGTCTCTTCGGGGCCGGCGAGATCACTTCCGACGACCCGCAGGTCAGCACTCGCCCGCTCGTCAATCTATTCGCGGTCGACAATCCCGTGGTCGAGGGCCTCGAGATCCACGACTCCGGCGGAACCGGGGTGGCGGTGGCACATTGCCTGGGTGGGCGAATCGATTGCTCGATCCACGACCTCCTTGACGACGGAGTGGAGCACTTCGGCTATGGGGTCAACGTGCTCGGCGCCTCCCGAGGAGTCGTCGTGCTGGGCACGATGACCCGGGTCCGGCATGCTGTCACGACGAATCCCGGACCCTCGCTTTCTGGCATCGGGCCGGCAGGTGAACCAGAAGATTGCCATTTCGAGCCGATCGCCAAAGACTGCACAGACAAGTCCGTCGACACCCACCGCGTCGGTTGGAACACGACTATCGTTCCGCACGTCGAGGGCGGCCGCGGGGGAGTCCAGGTGCGTGCCGACAACACGCACATTGTCGGAGGGACCATTTACGCCTCCTCCGGACCCGGTATCGCGGTCTCCAACGTCGTGGCGGTCGCGCCTACGATCTCCGGAGTCGCAATCAGCTACCTCAAACCATCGGGCACAGCACTGCTCTGCAACGCGCCGAGCAACGTCTCGGATGTCTCGATTCGGGACTGTTACGGGACCAATATCGTCCTCAGCAACAACTGCGTGGTGACCGGCGGTTCGATCAGCGCTGGCAACAGCATCGGGGTGCAGTTCCAGGGCAGTAACAATGTCGTGCAGGGTATTCAGCTCGGCGCGTCGGTGACCACGCCCTATGTCGAATCTGCCGGGGCGACCAACAACGTCTTCGAGGCCGCAGCCCCGACCGACATCGAAGCGCTGCCGTCTCCTCAGGCGCTTGTTCTCCCGACGATTTCCGGAGAGTTGGCGGTCGGTCAGCAGATCCGATCGAGCATGGGAACGTGGAACGTCGGACCACTGACCTATACCTACACCTGGCTCCGCGACGGAACTCCGATCAACGGTGCCATTGCTCGCACGCACCCTCGGTATGACATCGTCAGTGCCGATGTCGGCAAAGCGCTCTCGGTCATGGTGACCGTAGACCGGGCAGGATACGCCCAAGGAAGCGCGACCTCGACACCGACGCCGCCGGTCGCTGGAGGCCCCCCGCTGGTCGCCACTACGGCGCCCGTCATAACGGGGACTATTCAGGCGGGTCAGTACATCACCGTGTCGAATGGCGCATGGACACCCGCGGCGCAATCGTGGTCTTACGCATGGCTGGTCGGCGGCGCCGTCGTGCCCGGTCTGGCGGTCAATCGTGTGCAGATCCAGCCGACGTGGGCGGGAAAGTCCGTCGTGGCTCAGGTCACCGCAGGACGAGTCGGGTTTGCAGACGGAGTTGCCACGTCGGCGCCTGTCACCATGCCGCCCGCAGCGATCAAGAACACGGCATTGCCGGTGATCTCCGGTGACTTCTCGGTCGGCAGCTTCGTTTCTGCGTCCACGGGATCTTGGGACCCTTACGTCAGCACCCGCACGTACGAATGGCTGGTCGATGGAACTGTGGTAGCGGGACTGGTGGCCTCCAGGGTTCAGGTCAAGTCGGCTTGGGCGGGAAGGAAGCTGACGGTGCGGGTCACCGCTGTGAAATCGGGGTGGACGTCGACATCGGCGACTTCGCTCCCGGTGACCATCGCGCCCATTGCGATCCAAAACACCGAGCGGCCCGTCATCACCGGAACGCCCTCGGTCGGCCAATTCATCACAGTGTCCAAGGGGACGTGGTCTCCTACCGCGACATCCTGGAACATCGCTTGGTTCGTCGACGGCGTGGAGTGGCCGAATCTCGCGGTCGCGCGCGTCCAGGTCAAGTCCGCCTGGGCAGGCAAATCGGTCGTCGCCCGTGTGACAGCCAATCGTGCCGGAGTGACGAGTTCATCGTCTTCCTCTCTGCCGGTGCGGATCACTTGACGGCGCGGTAGCAGCCCTTCACGGTGCCGCGAGGAGGCCCGCGCTGCGGAGCATGTCGTGCAAGGGGTTCTCCATGGTCGCTACATACGTCGCCGTGACATGTGAGCCCTGGCGATAGATGAGCGACTCGCCGATGACCGGTGGACAGTTGTCAGCGACCTGCGGCGGGCAGATGTAGTCGGTCATGTCCAGCACAGTCACCGGAGCCGCCGCGCTCGGTGTTGAGGAACTCGAGGTGAGAACGGGCGCCCCCAGTTCCTGCGCGGCTGCGAGTTGCGTCGGGAGAGCACTGTCCTTGATGCCGTCGGCGAGCGGGTAGCCGCAGACCGAGACATCGTCTGGATTCTCGGCGACGCAATCGTAGACCGCGCCCGGAGTCTGGGGCGTGTCCGCGATGATGCCGACGTGCACGCCGGAGGCGGCGAGTTGCGACACCCGGTCACGGATTCCATCCGCCATCGTCTGCCGGGACTCGGCGGTTCGTGCCGGTTCCGTTCCGGTCCAGGCGAATCCTTGCACCTGTGACGTCAGCACGAGTTCCGGCCGGAGCGTGGCGAGTTCTGTCAGGGCATTCTCGTTCCACGCATCGCAACTCGTGTACCGAGCCCCATCGCGGCTGGAAGGCGCGGCAGAGAATGCGCAGGCACTCTTGGTCATCACGACCAGGCGCATCGACTCTTGCTTCGCTATGGCGTCGAGTGCGGGCTCCCACTGAGCCGCTTTCGAGTCTCCAACCAGAGCCATGACGCGTGACGAGTCGACGTCGCCGTAGGTGCACACCTTCACATCGGTGCCGGACTCGTCCTGTTGGCACCCGTCGGCATACAGAACCGGGACATCTGCAGTCGCCTCGAGGGCGCTCGGGAGGGTCCAGTCGGGATTGGCTGCGAGTGCGGCGGCCGGGGTGTCCGTCACTGGCGACGCGAGCGAAGCGGCCCCGGCCGCCTTGGCCCCATCGGGCGCTTGTAGCACGTTCGATGGGCCCGAGAGCATGAGCCCTAACCCGGCCGCAACGGAGATGAATGCGCTCACCAAACCGAGTAGCAGTCCGTTCCTCGGTCGACGAGTCGCCCAGCCTGAGAACCGGATCGGATTCTCGACCAGGATGCTGGACAGCCACGCCAGCAGCACCGAGAGCACGAGGATGATCGCTGCGTGGAGCAGACCGATTGTCGCGAACACATAGCCGGCGATGACGATGATGGGCCAATGCCAGAGGTAAAGCGAATAGGAAATACCTCCAACCCACGTCAAGGGCTTCAGCGACAAGGTCCGTTCGGCGACGCTCTTGAAGCCTGTTCCCCCGGTCAGCAAGACCAGGGCGGTGCCGACGACCGGGATGATGGTGAGCGTGCCCGGCCAGAAACGCGGCAACGCCATAAGGACGACGGAACCGATCACGACGAGCAGGCCCACCCAAAAGAGCAGCTTCAGCCAGCGCCCGGGTACAGTACGTTGAAGGCGAGCGATCGCGAGGGCGGCAAGGGCACCGGCTGCGAGTTCCCACAATCGCGTAAAGGTGGAGAAGTATGCCGTGACATCCTGCTGGATTTCGGCGAAGATCGCCGCGGCGAGCGACAGGACGACGACTGCAACAGCGCCGACTGCCATGACGCGCCGCTTCGGCAGTCGGCGTTGCGCCGCTATGGCTCCCGCGATGATCACGAGAAGTGGCCAGATGAGGTAATACTGCTCCTCGACCGCCAGCGACCAGAAGTGTTGCAGGGGGGAGACGATCGAATCCTCTGCGAGATAGTCGACCGACCTCGAAGCGAGCAGCCAGTTGATGACGTAGGTCGCCGCTGCGATCAGGTCAGTACCGATTTGGCGCCACAAGATTCTCGGTATGAAAATCACGGTGGCGACCGCGGTGCCGAGCAGCACAACCGTGGCGGCCGGGATGAGCCGAACCATTCGGCGGGCGTAGAAGCGCGCGAGCGAGATCCGCCCCGTCTTCTCGTGCTCCCGCACTAGGTGCGACGTGATGAGGAAGCCGGAGATGACGAAAAAGATGTCAACTCCGATGAATCCGCCGGGCAACCAGTCAGAGCGCAAGTGATACACGAGCACCGACAGCACGGCCACCGCGCGCAGTCCCTCGATGTCGGGGCGGAAGCCCGACGAGCTACGGAGTCGACGAGGGCGAACCGGAAGTGACTGCTGCGCTATTGTCTTCAAAACGCTCCCCAAGCAGAGTGAACAGTGCGGTGGGCGCGCACCGTCAAGCGCCGAGTGCTTACTCTATCTTGCGGGGGAGGGACCCGTCACCTCGGTCGGCGTACCATCGATCGATGGCACCTCGAAGAACTCGCGATCGAGGCGGTTCCGCCGGTCGCTCGCATACTGCTTATAGGTGTAGTTGAGCAGCGCGCGCACTTTGTGGATCAGCCGTTGGCTGCGCTGCGGTGACGCATGACTGCGGATGCGGTGGATGACGAATTTCATGTGCTTGCGGTCCGCGCGGGCGAGGTCGTGCCGGTGCTTGTTCAAGTAGGCCTCGGTGTGTTCAGCACGCGTGAGGGAATGCCCAGTCAATTGGCCGGAGTCGTGCTTCCGCTGATTGACCAGCCTCTCCTCGACCACGGCGTAACGGCCGCCGTCCTTGAGGAAGCGGAAGAAGAAGTCGGTGTCGTTCTTCATGCGCAGCTCGGAGTCGAAACCACCGACCCGTTCGAAAGCGCTGCGCCGCAGAAGCATGTTGCTCCCGGTCACCCCGGGGTTGATGGCGACCACGTCACGAGCGCTCAATCCGGTCGCGATGGCAGGGCCGAGCTTGACCTTGTCGTCCTTGAACATGTTCATCCAAGCGACCGTGATCTCGGCGCCGGACGCGTGCAGCGTTTCGAGCGAGCGTTCGAGGAAGGTCGGCGCCCACGTGTCGTCATCATCGAGGAAAGCGATCAATTCGCCGCTCGCCAAGGCCGCGCCTCGATTACGCGACGGCGAAGCACCTCCCTCGAACCATGTGCTCAGGACGAGCGGGATGCTGGACTCTGCTGAGAACTTGGCACAGACCTCTGCGGTTTGGGGGTCATCGACGTCCGAGACGACGATGACCTCGCCAGGCGTCACCGTCTGTTTTTCGATCGAGGCCAACGCCTCAGCGAGAAAATGTGCGCGCTGGTGGGTAGGGATGATGCAACTGACCGATCCCGACATCTGATCCTCTCCTCGTTCTTGTTGCGGGTCATCGACTGAGCTCATGCGAGGTGTTCGCCGATCATCGCAGTGAGCGCATCCAGACGCACCCGAGCCTGCTCGACGGCCTCGCGCACGACGGGAATCTGGTGGCTGAGCTCGGCCGCGACCATGCTCTTATCATCGTCACCAGTGTCGACGCCGAAGGCAAATGCACCGAGGCCTGCAGCGCCGAGTGTGCGCTGCAGTTTCTCGGGGCTCCCGACCGTCATCCCCACCGGAACTGCTCCCTCGGTGGCCCCGATCACGAGTGCGTGCAGACGATCGCTGACGACGGCTGAGGCGCTTCGGTACAGCGAACGTGCGCGTCGCTCCCAGTCAGCGTGGGAACCCGACTCCCACGTGATCGTCTCGGCCGCGCCCAGTGCCCTCGCGATGTCCTCGGCGCGCTCGTTGTCCCGGCGAACCTGGCTGAACACCACCACAGCAGCGTCGGCGCGGTCGGCGAATCCGCGGACCGCGTCGAGCCAGCGTTGAGTCGGCGCGGCTCGGTCACCGCGGAGCGAGACCACGATCCGGTCGCGCGTTAGCGCCGGTAGTCCCTCGCTTCGCTCGCCGAAAGCCCAATCAGGCTCCACCGTCCCGATGCCGACGGCCTCCCGACTCGGCTCATCCCGCCAGGTGACCAGGGCGCACGACCGCAGTGCGGCGCGGAGGGCCCGCGTGCTTCCTTGATGCGGAGCGCGGATACCCACTCCGACGTGAATGCCGCCACCTCGTCGCAGCCGCGCCAGCCGGATGCGGCCCACGGAGCGCCAGCCCAGGTGGGCGCGGGAGGACGTGACCTGCACCTCACCTGCGTTGAAGCCCAGCACAGTGCGCGTACGCCAGACGCTGCGATCGAGCGCCTTCGTCCAGGATGTCGCGCTTCGATAGAGGATTTCGTCTCCGGTGAGTCCCACCGCGCTGAGGTAATCGTCGTCGTTGTCTCCCACGTGCACATGCGTTCGCGCGACCTGCGGATGCGCGAAGGCCGCTCGGAATCCTCGGCGCAGTACCGAGTCGCCGAGGTTGTCGTTCTGACCTGCCACGGACACGAAGACTTCAGTCACCGGCTTCCTCCCTTATCGATCACGTCGCCGGGACACGGCTAGACGGGCGAATTCGAACAACACTCCGAGGTCGCGGCGCACCGGCCGGATGGTGAGCCACGCGATTGCGTACCAGACGAGCGCGGCGAGCACCGCGAGTACCACCTTGACGAAGTTGTCGAAATCGGTGAAGTTGACGACCGCGAACGCCGCCGCCGCCCCGGGGACGCCGAAGCAGAGAATCGTCCGGATCGCGTCAGTGATCAGCGGTCGCACGTCGAGCTGGGAGACCCGCCCCGCCCAGAGCAATGACGCCGCCCAGAAGAAGGCGTATCCCGCTGCATTTCCGACGGCCACTCCGATCGGGCCCCAGGGCAGGCCGGCGAGCATCGCGGCGATGACCACGGGCTGCGCGAAGAGGTAGAACCGCAGCTGGGCGCCGGCAAGGCCCTGCGACATGTACATCCAGTACGAGATCTGTTGAATGGAGCGGAAGAGTCCGCCCACCGCAAGGATGCTGAGGATGTCGCCCGCGAGATCCCAGCCGTCGCCCAGCAGCAGTTGAACCGCCTCCGGACCGATCGCTGCGATGACCAGGAAAAGGCTGGCCGTGAGATAGCAGGCGACGAGCTGAGCTTTGCGGAGGTAGTTGAGATAACGCGAACGGTCGTCCGTGATCCGGGAGAGGACGGGAACAGCGACTCGCGACAGTGGCGTGTTGATCTGATTCAACGGCAGGACCATCAGCTGGTAGGCACGGTTGTAGAAACCGAGAGGCCCCGGACCCCACACCCGACCGATGGCGATGCTGTCCACGTTCCGGGTCAGGTACGAGATCAGCTGAGTGGCCGCGAAGCTCACCCCGAAGGTGAGCAGCGGCTTCATGTCCTGACCGCGACGTGGCAGGCTCGGCCACCACCGTGCGAGGAGCACGACCATGACGAAGCTCCCGACCGCGATGATCATCTGTTGTGCCACGAGTGCCCACACCCCTGCACCGCCGAGCGCAAGCACGTACGCACCGGCAAAGGCCAGTGCGAGCGGGATGATGTCGCTCAGCGAGAGTGCGAAAAAACGCAGTTGCCGGTTGATCGCCACTCGGAACTGGGCCGAAAGACCGCCGACCAGATAGACGGTCGAGATGACCTGCACCATGGGCACGATCCGCGGTTCACCATAGAACGCTGCGATCGGGTAGGCCAGCGCGAAGATCACGACGGCCAGCACCAGACCGACGACGGCGTTGATCCAGAACAGATTCGACTTCTGATGCTGAGTGAGGTCACGAGCCTGCAGCGCGGCCATCGACAATCCGAAGTCACGAAAGATGTCGGCGATGCCGACGATCGCTGTCACCATCGCGACCAGACCGTAGTCATCGGGCGAGAGGAGGCGGGCGAGGACGACTGTCGACGCGAGCATCACCAGTAGCCGGATGACTTGCGATGCCAGCGTGATGGCGCTGCCGCGCGCCGCGCTGGACTGCAACGACATCAAGATCTCCCGACATGCCTCGGTCTGCGAACTGCGAGTCCCCGTGCGCCACGGCGGACGGGCAGGTTCGGATGCCGGGCGTCTTCGGCTGGTCTACCGTGCTGCACATGCTACCGGATGCCACCACCTGGAGCGGCTCGTCGCGATGCGGTACCCTAGCGGTACACGGACACAAGACATCCATGTTCGGGCCCAGGGTCGGGTGAGACGGCGCGAGAGACGGGGGCTCACATGAGTGCGAGAGGTCGATCAGTAGCCCTGTCCGAGCGCTTCGACCTCAAATCCGCCGCCTTGTTCGCTGGTTCCGCGGCGGCCGTGGTGGTGGTGAGCCTTGCCGTGCTGGCGGGTGGACCTCGTGCGGCGGTACTCGTGCTGATCGCCTGCTTCGGCGTCGGGTCGATCGTCGCCGCGGCGCTGAACAAGCCGGTCGCGCTGATCGCGCTGCTCGTGGTGGCCTCGGCTGTGCAGCGCGCCGTGGCTGCCTCCACGCAGGATGCCAATGCGCTGTGGCTCGACGACATCGTGCTGGTGGGGATCATCCTTTACACGGCCATCCACCTCTTGAAGTCGTCGACGACACGTCTCAAGATCGTCGTGGTGCTGATCTTGGTCGTGCTGGCGGTGGCCGTGGTGCGGTCACCGGATCTTGGTGTTGGCATCTCCCAGTTCCGGCAGATGGCGGTGCCGATGATCCTGTTGCTGTTCGGCATGGTCCTCACCAAAGACCAGCTGATGCAAGCCGGGCCCATCGTCGTCGGAGTCATCCTCGTCGGAGCGATCTACGGCCTGTTCGAACAACTGGGCTGGCGTCCGATCGACCCGCTCGGAGTGCTCGGATTGAATCAGTACTCACACTCGGGTTCCCGCGACGACCTGCCGAACTCGTACTTCTACTACTTCTCGGACGGCGTGCGCCTCGAACGTTCCGGTGGCCTCATTCTCAACCCGCCGTCATTCGGCATGCTCGTCGCATCGGGATTGATCTGGGCTTGGTTCACGCGGAAAGGCAATGGTCTGCTCGCAGCGATCGCCACCATCGTCTTCGTGGTCGTGGCGTTCTTCGCCTTCGGCCGCGGCGGGTTCGTGCTGCTCGCGCTCGCCGTCTTCCAGCCGCTGCTCACGCGCCGGTCGGGTAAGTTGTCCTTCCTGGTGGTGGGTCTGGCGCTCGGCTACGTGGCTCTGTCGGAATGGGTCGGCGACGGTCAATCGTCCCGGCACGTCGATGGATTCTTCGGGGGGATCACTTACGCGATAACCCATCCGCTCGGCGGCGGTTTCGGTACGGCCGGAAACAGTCTGAGCCAACTCGGAATCGAGAATGAGAGCGGGGCGAACGAAAGCCTCGCGGCCATCTTCATGGCGTCCACCGGCTGGATCGGCGTCATCGTGATTCTGCTGCTCCTCATTCGTGGCGTTCTGTCTGGTGGCACCCTTGCGGGCGTGGCGCTCACGGGTGCCGTTCTCGTCAGCCTGGTCTCTGAGACTGCGGGTGGTCTCGACGCCACTGGACCGCTCTGGATTCTCGCCGGTTTTGCGCTCTCACCGGCTTCGCGCGACTCAGGCTCCCCCGGGGAGCCATTGGATGCCGACGCCCTGCCCGCCGCACCTGATGCCGGCCGACGAAACAAGATTGGGTTCGCCACGTGACCGACTCCGAGTTGCCGGCATCGCGCGTCGCTGTGTCGTGCATCATCCCCACCCATGGTCGCCCGGACTATTTGCGGGAGTCGATCGAGTCTGTCCTGGCTCAAACCGCGCTCCCAGCGGAATTGATCGTGGTCAGCGACGACGGAGACGCGCGGAGCAGACAGGTCGTGGAATCCCTTGCAGATGGGGCGCCCGTTCCGGTTCGGTACATCGACAATGCGGGCGGGCCGGGAGGTGCGTCGTCGTCTCGTAACACCGGTGCCCGGGCGGCGAGCGCAAGGCTGCTCGCTTTTCTGGATGACGACGACCTGTGGGAACCGTGGTACCTCGATCAGGCTGTCAGCCTCCTTGAGTCATCGGGAACAGATTGCGTCGTCACCTGGCTGATGATGTTCCGGGACGATTCGCGGGTGCCCGGACTCATGATGCAGGAGGGGCTGCCGGCGAAGGCTGCTGCGGCCATCAACCCTGGATTCATTGGAAGCAACTTCGTTCTCACTGCGACGTCGTTCTGGGCGATCGGTGGCTTCGACGACCAATTGCGCGTGATCAATGACGGCGATTTCGTCTACCGCTACCTTCAGGCGGGCTTCCGCTATCGCGTCAACATGGCATATGGCGTGCTGCAGCGAAAGCACTCCTTCGGTCAACTCACAGCCGCAACCGAGATGCGTGCTGCCGGTCTCGAGGCTTATATGCGTAAACACCAGGCGACGCTGACCCTGGGCGACCGCCGATACATGCGCTTGGCGATCAATCGCATCCGCTACCACGCAGCGACGTCCCGCGGGCAGAAGCTCCGCTACCTCGTCGCTGGGGCGATGAATTCGTCACCTCGATCGATCGCCATCAGCGTACGTGGATGGCGACAACGACCGATCTGGCGATCGGCGTGACGTGATCGAGCGGTTGTGAGGCCGGCGCGATCGTGGCGAGCGCAGGACACCCGCCGATGGGACCGCTTCGTCGATCGTCTGCTGTTCAATTCGTTCGCCACCGTCACGTTGCTGGTGTGTTTCGGTGTGGTGGGTACGGTCGTCTTCGCCTTCCCGGCGACTGACGAGGTCACGTCCTCGGACGCGGTTCTCGTTCTCGGCCCACCCACGGTGCAGCGCCTGATCACTGCCCAAGCGCTCGTCGACGACGGAGTGGCACCGGAGATCGTCATTTCGGTGCCTGAAGGCGTGCGTGACGACGACACGCATCCGCGCTTACGCGACCTCTGCCGTGGTGACACGGACTATCGGGTGGAATGTCTGACCCCGAGTCCTTTCACCACCCAGGGCGAGGCGCGGCTGGCACGACAGTTGATGGCGGATCGGAAGTGGGCAAGCGTGATCGTGGTGACGTCCGTCACACACGTCGCGCGAGCTCGGCTTTTGTTCGACCGCTGTATCCAACCCGAAGCGGGCAGGACCGAGTTCACGACGGACGGACGACACTACTCCCTCGCGCGCTGGATGTCGGAGTTCATTTATCAAGCCGGGGCCTTCGTGAAGGCAGCCGTGAGACCGGGTTGTTGACGATCGAGATGACGAGGAGCGGTGATTGATATGCAGTTGTCGAAGCGAATTCTGCTGCGTGCCAGGGGTGCGTTCCGACGGCCAGGTGTCAGCTGGGGCTCGAAGTTGAGGATCGGCAGAGCGGTTGCTTTGACCGGACCGGTGACACTGGGCGACCGGGTGACCTTGTACCGGAACGTCGAGATCGAGGGGCCGGTCACCGTCGGCGCTGAATCCTTCCTGAACCGCGACTGCTACGTTCGGCCGGAGGTCACGATCGGCGAGCGCGTCAACATCGGCGCATTCTGCCGACTGGTGACCGACACCCATGACATCGGCGGACCGCATCGCCGTGCCGCGTCGCCGACACGGCACGATCCGATCGTCATCGGGGACGGCGCCTGGCTCGGCGTCGGGGTGACGGTCCTGGGAGGTGTGACCATCGGGGCCGGGGCGGTGGTCGCTGCAGGCTCCCTTGTCCGATCGGATGTGGCGCCCAACACCCTGGTGGCCGGAATTCCTGCGAAGCTGATCCGTTCATTCGACGACTCCGAGGCTGCGGGCGATGTGCCGCTCACTGGATAGCAGTATCGACCTTGTTCGAGCTCGCGACGGGTCCTTCGACGAGCTTGTGCGCAACGTCGTCCGAGACGGACACTCCGGAGACGATGTTGTTCGACCCGATGAGCACGACCCCCTGCCGGAGTGTCCCGGTGATGGAACCGCCGCGGACCGAACTGTCGTTCCGGAGTGAGATCCCCGTGCCACTCGTGAGCACGATCGTCGGATCAACGATGTCGGCAGGGCCGCTACAGAGGATGCCGGTCTGGCCGACGGACAGATCGGAGATGGACACATCGCGGATCGTCGCGCTCACAGCGACGCGAGACCCGACCGTGATCCCGGGACCGGAGCAGTCCGTGATCGTTCCTCCGCGGATGATGGTGTTGTCGGCACGCACCTGCACGCCGCCGTTGCCTCGCACGACGTTGGGCAGGATGATCGTGCCCCAGCCCAACCGGTGGGTGTCGACGGACTTGTTGCTGCAATCAGTCGCGAGTGGTGCGAAGACGCAGTCCTCGGGTTCGCCCGCTTGCCCCACGCCATCGATCAATGGTCCCGGGTTGGTCGTGACGGCGTGTCGAACCCGCGAAATGTCGCCTCCGACCCGGACACCGCGGCTCGCGCCCGACACGCTGACCCCGTAGCCGAAATGCTTTTCGCCGTCGTCGAGGAGGTCGGAGATCGAGCACAGAATCTCTCCGCCTTCGCAGTGGCTCACCGAGATTCCCGTTCCGCCGCTGTGCGTCACCGAAACACCCGTCACTCGCGGCGATTCCACGGCGATGAATCGCAACAGCGGTGAGAACATCATCGCGGGATCCGTGCTGGTGATCGTGCCCGTGCCCGTGATCCACAGCGAGGGGGCCAGCTCGACGAGCGAGGTGCGAGCAGCCTTCACGATCGCCCGGGGCAGCGGCCGGTCGATCACGATCGAGCTCTCGGCCACCGAGACCACTTGACGGAGGTAACCGTAGCGATCGGGTGAGTCGGAGACGACGTCGGCGCCGGAGAGCAAGAGCCACTCTCCCGCGGTGTAATCGCGGGCTGACCCGACTGCGATCGTCGTGGTACCGGTCGGCATGTCGAATCCGGTCACTTCTCGGAAGGTGACGTCTCCGAGGCGCGACAACCCGGGATGGTCGCCGCGGATGCGCAGCGTCGTGCCCGGAGTCAGCTCCAGCTGGCGGACGTTGGCCGGCACGACGATCTCATTGTCGAGGACATAGTTCCCGCGAATGGCCACGCGTTCCCCTGATGTCGCCAGCAGTGCGCTCAACGCGGCTGATGCGTCCACGTCGGTGCCGTCGAGCGCAGGCAACGATATGCGGACTGGCGATGTTCTCGGGGACGGGGAGAGATGGCGTTCTGGCCGAGGAGGCAGGCCCAGAACCCCGCCCAGTGCAGCGGCCGCGGTCGCTGCACCTAGTGTGCCGAGTGCGACCAGCAATCGCCGGCGAGTGGGCCAGCGCTGGCCGGACTCGGGCTGATCATCGTCCATCGGAATTCAGCTGCACTGCGGCGCGAAGCTGAGCGAGTCCTTCTCGTTCCTCTTCCACCTTGGCTTCGCGCAGCTCTGCCATGGCCGCCGCGAGAGTGTCTCTATTCGCGAGCGCCTGCTCAGCTCCCTGCGCAATGCTCTCGGCATCCGGCCTGACGTACAGAGCGCTCGCGCCGAAATAATCCCGCAGAGTGCGCGTGTCGCCTGTGATGAGAGCCCGACCCGCGCCCAATGCCTCGTAGCCCACTCGCTGCATGGTGAACTCACGTGTCGTGAGCGCCGCGATCACGGCCGCCCGATGCACCAGGCGAGCGTAATCCTCGTTGGTCACGTAGCCGGTGAAGCGGATGGTGGAGGGCGCAGCCTCCCGAACCCGTGCCGGAGCCTTACCGGTGAGAACCCACCTGACACCGGGGGCAGCGCGAGCGGCCTGGAGAAGTGCGTCCACCGGTTCGTCGTTGGCGTAGGCGAGCGGGACGAGCACGAAGGTCTCTGAGGTGAGATCGGCGAGAGTGGCGTCGTCGAACGTCTCGCTGAGATCAGCCGGCCACGACGGAATGAGATCGTGCAACACGACCGTTTCGACGCCCGCCTTCCGGACGCGCTCGGCGAGCGGCGCGTTGGTCACGATTGCGAAGCCACGCCGTTTGAGAATGCGCAGGATCGTCCCGGCGGCCCAACGCCACTTCGGGTCTTCCAGCGCTCCGGTGTGGAGGTCTCCGATTACCTGTGCCTGCCGGCCCCGAGCGCTGGAAATGACTGCCAGCAATGCCGGCAAAGGCGGCTGCATGACGATGATGCTCCCGGGTCGCGCGTCGCGAATCGCAGCCCTGGTGCGTTGCCACTGGCGCAGATACCGGCGAATCGGATTTCCTGACCCGCCTTCGATGAACACGGCGTCCATGCTCAGGGCGCGAGCGAGGTCGGCGCTGCGACCGTGGTACTTGATCCAGCTGATGAACATCACAGAACTTTCGTGGCGGCTGCGCGAACGAGCGTCTCGGAGTCGATCTCGTCGACCTCGGCAGAGACCGCCAGGCCTCGACGCGCAACCTCGCGAGTGATCTGCAACTGGTGATCGTCCACGTGCTCGTTGTGGATCTTTCGCCGGGGAACGACGAGGATCGGGCGTTTCATGTCGAGCAGACCCATGATCGTCCCGACGCCCGCATGCGTTACGACGAGATCGCTGGATAGCGCTGCGTCGCTGAAGGCTGCGGCCGACATCTCGGTGTGAACCTCGCCCGGTAGGTCATCGCGGGGAGTCGAACCGAGTTGCCACACGAACTCCGTGTCGCTCGGGGCGACTGACGAGAGTCGCTCGACCAGGCGGTCGAAGCGGTAGGGATGGATTGTACCAAGGGTCACGAAGATTCTGCGCGGAGCCTCGGTGCTAACCCAGGACTCGTCGCGCGCGTAGGTGTCGAGAACTGAGAACTCCTGTTTCCACCGCGACGGGTCGTAGCCGGGATGCTGGGCGAAACGTTCGATCCGCGGCACCCGCTGCAGGATGCGCCCGGTCATCGACGGGCCGTCGAAGCGAGACACGCTTTCGATGTAGATCGTGCGCGTCTGCCGCCGGGCGGGCAGATGTGAAGCGAGGGCGATGGCTGCACCTGTGCTGACGACGGCGTCGAAACGCTCCTCGGCGAGCAAGCTGCGGAAGGTTCTGATGCCCTTGGCCACCCCCAGGTAGTCGCGCGGGGAGATGTAAGGAATGAACAGCCGACGTTGCCCGTCGAGCAACGAAAGGCTCTGCGGCTTCTCGAATGTCACCCACAAGGAATCCGGGGATGGTTCGATCCGCTCTGCCAGCCGATGCAATTGCGAGAGGTGACCCCCCGTCGATGCGACGAGCAGAAGTTTCTGGCCACGCATGCTCTCCAACGCCTGTGACAATCCATCTCCTCGTCTGGGACCGGTGGTGGTGCTCGGCACGTGATCTGGCTCGATACCATTGTGACGCAGTTTCCGAGCCGCGCGCGCCATCCACAGACCTGCTATGAATGGTTCTGGCAGCACAGCGCGGTGATCGAACCACTTCCCTT
This sequence comes from Corynebacterium-like bacterium B27, assembly GCA_000333435.1. Classification (GTDB taxonomy): domain Bacteria; phylum Actinomycetota; class Actinomycetes; order Actinomycetales; family Microbacteriaceae; genus Herbiconiux. The sequence goes on from BADC01000538.1 coordinate 22,839, forward strand.
CGGTTGGAGTAGCTCAGATGAAGATTTCCGTTGTCGGCTGCGGGTACCTCGGCGCTGTGCATGCCGCCGCGATGGCCGAATTGGGCCACGAAGTCATCGGTGTCGACGTTGATGACCGCAAGATCTCGGCCCTCGCCGTTGGCGAGGCGCCATTCTTCGAGCCCGGTCTGCCGGAGATCCTGACGTCGGCGAGCGCCTCGGGGCGCCTGTCGTTCTCGACCGACGTCGCAGCCCTCAAGGACGCGACAGTGCACTTCATCGCGGTGGGCACGCCGCAGAAGCCGGGCTCATACAGCGCCGACATGACCTACGTGGATGCGGCGCTCGAATCCCTTCTACCGTATTTGAAGGACGGCGACCTCGTGGTCGGCAAGTCGACGGTGCCGGTCGGCACTGCAGCTCGACTGGCAGCGCGAGTCGCCGAGGCTGCTCCGGGCGCTAATCTTGCGTGGAACCCGGAATTCCTCCGGGAGGGCTTCGCCGTCAAGGACACGATCTCCCCTGACCGGCTCGTTTACGGTGTCTCGCCTGACGCCGACGTCGCCGCGGCGTCCAAGGCCGTCCTCGACGAGGTCTACGCGAAAGCGCTGAGTGAGAACACGCCGCTGGTGGTCACCGACTATGCGACCGCGGAACTGGTCAAGGTATCGGCAAACGCGTTCCTCGCTACGAAGATCTCGTTCATCAACGCGATCGCCGAGATCGCTGAGGTCACCGGTGCCAACGTGACCGAGTTGGCGGATGCGATCGGCTTCGACGCACGCATCGGTCGCCGATTCCTGAACGCGGGCGTCGGCTTCGGCGGCGGCTGCCTGCCCAAAGACATCCGCGCCTTCGGCGCGCGGGCGGAGGAACTCGGCCGCGGCGAGTCGCTGGCATTCCTGAAGGAAGTCGACGCCATCAACCTCCGCCGCCGGCAACGGGTGGTCGATCTGGTGGTCGAGTTGCTCGATGGCCACGCGTTCGAGAAGAGGGTCGCGGTGCTCGGCTTGGCCTTCAAGCCGGATTCCGACGACATCCGCGATTCCCCGGCGCTGGATGTCGCGGTGCAGCTGAACGGTCTTGGTGCGGTCGTCACGGCGACCGATCCGGAAGCCATTGCGAATGCTCACGCCAAGCATCCGCAGCTGCATTTCGTGGAAACCGTCGCTGACGCTGTGAAGGACGCGGAGGTCGTGGTCCTGCTCACGGAATGGCACGAGTACCGATCCATCGTCCCCGCGGAGATCGAGGGGCTGGTCGCCGGAAAGAAGATCATCGACGGCCGAAACGTTCTGGACTCGGTTACTTGGCGGAAGGCGGGCTGGGAGTACCGTGCGATGGGTCGGCCGTAAAGATCACCCGATCTTCACGCCCGCTGCGGTCATGGGCTTGTATACAACCGGCGTAAACTGGGTTTGTGAGCACTAAAAGCGTCGACGTCGTATTGATCGGCGGTGGCATCATGAGTGCCACCCTCGGAACCATGATCAAGGAATTGCAGCCGGACTGGTCGATCATGATCTTCGAGCAGCTGAGCGAGGTCGCCCAAGAGAGCTCCAACCCCTGGAACAACGCCGGCACGGGTCACGCAGCCCTGGCTGAGCTCAACTACATGCCGGAAGCGCCCGACGGTACCCTCGAGACGTCCCGTGCAGTGAACATCAACGAACAGTTTCAGGTGAGCCGTCAATTCTGGTCGGCGCTGGTCGCTCAAGGGGTCTTGCCGCATCCAGGCACCTTCATCAACCCGACCCCGCACATGACATTCGTGCGAGGTGAGGAGAACGTCGACTACCTCCGCCGCCGCTACGAGCTGCTGAAGACAGAGCCGCTGTTCGAGGGCATCGAGTTCAGCGACGACCCGAAGGTGATCTACCAGTGGGCCCCGCTACTCGTGCGTCAGCGCGAAAAGGGCGAGAAGATCGCGGCGACGCGCGTGGCGTCCGGCACCGACGTCGATTTCGGCTCTCTCACTCGCCAGCTCATCGAGTACCTCGTGGCGAACGGGGCAGCCCTCCGCACCGAGACCGAGGTCAAGAAGCTCAAGAAGCAGAGAGACGGTTCGTGGAACGTCACCGTGCGCGATCGAGTCGGAAACACTCCTCACACCGTGAATGCGAAATTCGTATTCGTTGGTGCGGGTGGGCACGCGCTTCCCCTCCTTCAGAAGTCGGGCATCCCTGAGATCAAGGGTTTCGGTGGGTTCCCGATCAGTGGTCAGTTCTTCCGCACCGACAACCCTGCTGTCGTTGCTCAACATCAGGCAAAGGTCTACGGCAAAGCGTCCGTCGGAGCCCCGCCGATGTCGGTACCGCACCTCGACACCCGCGTCGTGGACGGGCAGTCCTCGCTGTTGTTCGGACCGTACGCGGGCTTCAGCCCGAAGTTTCTCAAATCGAGCTCGTGGACCGACCTGCCCGCATCGATCCGCCTGCACAACATCGGGCCGATGCTCGCGGTCGCCCGCGACAACCTCGACCTGATGAAGTATCTGGTGCGCGAGCTGCTCGCCAGCAAGAAGAAGAAGCTCGAAGCCCTGCGGGAGTTCATGCCGACGGCCGAGGCCTCCGATTGGTACCTCATCACGGCCGGGCAGCGGGTGCAGGTGATGAAGAAAGACGCCAAGCGAGGAGGTGTACTCCAGTTCGGCACGGAGGTCGTCACATCGGCCGACGGCTCGATCGCGGGTTTGCTCGGAGCATCGCCCGGAGCCTCGACGGCGGTGCCGATCATGATCGACCTCATCCAGAAGTGCTTTCCCACCGAGTACGCGACCTGGGAGAAGAAGCTCGCGAAGCTCATTCCGTCGCTCGGATCGAAGTTGAACGTCGACAAGAAGGCCAGCGAGAGAGCCATCGCCACGACCGCCAAGGCGCTGGAGTTGGCTCGCTGACGGTGAAGTCGGACACTCGCCGATCACACAGCCGCCGTCCGGGGCCCATCGGTAGAATTAATCGGTGACCGACGAGACACCGACCCGCCGATCCCTGAAGAACGACGCCGTCGGACGGGAGCGGCCACGACGCAAGCGTGCCCGCCGACGTCGGTGGCCTTGGATCGTCACCGGTGTGTTCGTTCTTCTCGTCGTGGTGGTGGGTGGCGCCGTGTGGGTCGGCGTGAAGGCGCTCACCGTCAAGGACGAACTGGAGGCAGCTCGCCCTTTGCTGTCGTCCGTGAAGGACAAGGTGCTGTCGGGCGAGGCGTCTCAGGCACAGGCCGACGCTGACGCTCTGGCGGACCATGCAGCCAAAGCTCGGGACGCGGCATCCGGACCCGCATGGTGGTTGGCGGAACAGCTGCCCACCATCGGTGAGAACTTGCGAGCCGTGCGAATCGTGGCTGAGTCGGTCGACAACGTCGTGGATCAAGCCGTCGTTCCAGCAGTGGGGCTTGGTGATGCGCTCTCACCAGCGGTATTCAAGCCGGTCGACGGCGCCGTGAATCTCGCGGCCATCGAGTCGGTGCTGCCGGTGCTCGAGCAATCCAGCACGGCGCTGACCACCGCGAAGAGCGACATCGGGAGCATCGACACAGGAGGGCTCATCGGGCCCGTGAAGAGCGCAGTGACCCAGATCGAAACCATGGTCGGAGAGATCGAGCCGGCATTGGCTACGGCGAAATCGCTGGCGCCCGTGCTACCAGGGCTGCTTGGTGCCGACGGTCCGAAGAACTACCTCCTCGTCTTCGAGAACTCGGCAGAGGTGCGCCCACTCGGTGGTATCGCGGGAGCCCAGATCCTGATCACGGCCGACCAGGGAAAAGTGAGCATCGCGCAGCAGACATCGGGCCGCGAATTCGCGTTCGAATCGGAGCAGTTCGCCGACAGCCACCTACCCCGCGAAGCGCGGGACCTCTTTCTCGTGCCGTTCGGCGTGCAGAGCCAGAACAACACGCTGACCCCCCGGGTCGAGGTGGCCGCCGATCTGACCCGATCGATGTGGCAGAACCAACGCGGGGCGACAGCCGACACCGTCCTCTTCATCGACCCGATTGCGCTGTCGTACATCTTGGAAGCGACGGGCCCTCTCGCGTTGCCGGATGGTTCGTCCCTCACCGCCCAGAATTCGACCGACATCCTCATGAATGGGGTTTACCAGCAATTCCCTGACGATGCCGACGCCCAGGACGCCTATTTCTCCGCGGTCGCTGCGACAGCGTTTGGCTCCATCATGAACGGCGACGTCGACATCCCCTCGTTCATCAGCGCTGTGCAGAAAGCCGGTGCTGAGCGGCGTCTGCTCGCCTCCAGCACCGATCAGGCGGTGCAGGATCTCGTCGTCGACGCGGGTCTGCAGGGACGAATGCCTCAGGAGACTGCGAATGCGCATGAGATCGGCGTCTACCTGAGCGATTTCCTGGGCTCGAAGATGGATTATTACCTTCGCACGGCGATCGCCGTCGGTCAGCAGCAATGCACGGACGGTTCGCGGAAGGTGCGCGTGCAGGTAACGGCCACGAACATCCTCGATCCAGCTGCCGTCGACGGTCTGACCACGTTCATCACCGGTGCCGGCGGTAACGGCTTCAGGGTGCCGCTGGGTGACCTCCGGGTCTTCACGTACGTCTACGCGCCTGAGGGTGCCACCATCTCCAGCATCACCGGAAGCACGAGTCAGGATGATTCGACGACCGGAACGGACGGGACCTACCCGGTCGCGCGTGCCGTCATCCAGTCCGCTCCGGGAGAGTCGCAGACGTCGACGATCGATATCGACGTGAGCGCCCTGCCGGAGAAGGAGATCCAGACCCTCGTCGGACCGATGCTGGCGAACCCGGAAATGTCGGAGCTGCAGTTCACCTGCTGAGAGTCCCGACGCGGTCCGGGGATGTCATCTGCCGGAGGGTGGATCCGTCTATCATCGCTGGAGGGAGTCATTTGGGGGTGGCATGCCAGCGCCGGGTAACACGCACGGACCGTTGACGATTCCGTCGTTGGACGGCTTCCGGGCAGTTGCGGTTCTGCTTGTCTTCGTGGGTCATGGTTTCACGGCACCGCGCATCTGGCCTGGTCATGTCGGTGTGACCATCTTCTTCTTCCTGAGTGGCTATCTCATCACGACCCTGCTTCGCCGTGAGTACGCCGCGAGCGGGCGGATCTCGCTTCAGAAGTTCTATCTCCGCCGCGCCTTGCGCATCCTTCCGCCGGCTTACATCACGATCATTGCGGCGATCGTCATCGGCGCGATCGGTCTGCTGCCCGCGACGACGGATATCTGGGGTGTGCTTGCGGAGGTTTTCAACTACACGAACTATTACATCGTCGTCGTCGGTCATGAGGGGCTTCCGCCGGAGACCAGCCAGTTGTGGTCTCTCGCCGTCGAAGAGCACTTCTATCTCGTCTTTCCCGCCGCTCTGATCCTGATGTTGCGAAAGCAACTCTCCATCACCGTCATCGGCCGGATACTGTTGATCGCCGTGGCGATCGCGCCGCTTTGGAGAATCGCGCTGACTGTAGGCGGTGCAGATTTCTACCGGCTTTACACGTCGACCGATACTCGGTTCGACACGCTTCTCGCCGGTGCAGCCATGGCGCTTCTCTGGAACCCTGCCTTGGGCGACAGGTTCGTGGTGCGAGTCTCCGAAAGAACGCTCGCCGCCGTTCTTGTCCCCGCCGGGGCGGTCGTCTTCGCAGCAACGTCACTTGTCGGTGCCGAGTGGTTCAGGCTGACCATCGCTGACACGATCCAGATCATCTGCCTGGTCCCGATTTTCTGGTGGCTCATCACGAAGCCGCAATCATGGGTGGGCAAGATCTTCAACAGTCGCGTGGTCGTGCGGATCGGTTTGCTGTCGTTCTCGATCTACCTCGTGCACCGCTTGGTGCTTGCACTCACGCACACGGTCATCGCGTTCAACCCGCTCAACGACTTCGTCGCATTGATCGTGACCATCGCGATCGCCCAGCTCATCTACTGGTTGGTTGAGAAACCCCTCGGCCGCGTTCGAAAGCGACTCGAGACGCGGCTTCCGACACGCTCTCGCGCGTCTGCTCAACGGTCATGAGCTCTGGCGGGCGATTTCTAGCCGACGCCGGCGAAGAAGCACGAAAGCGAAGGTCGCACCGATCAGTGAGCCCATCGAGTTCGCGATGACGTCATCGACCGTCGCGTAGCGGTCGGGGAGGAGTGCGTACTGATACAGCTCGATGACAACTGAGAGGGTTGCGCACAGGAATGCCGCCAACCACCACCGTTCTAGCCCGAAGAGGACGGCCACGAGGAATGCCAGGGGCACGAACAGCGCAACGTTGGCGACGAATTCGACGAGGTCGTAACCGACGAAACCGGGTAGGCCGTGTCGATGGAGCCACTCAAGCACGCGGTCGATGAGACCTCGTGATCCCGCGTCAACGGGTTTCGGCCATGCGACGACGAACAGCACGGCCGTGCCGTACGCCACGAGGAGGACGACGGTTGTTCGACGCATGCGCGTGCTCCCCGCAACCACTGATCGGATCAGTGGTCCCGCGGCGCGTCGCAGAGCGGACACCACGAGCGTTGTTCACGCTCGGTCATCAGCACCATGACCATGTCGTGGGTGGCGCACATGCGCACGCGTGAGATCATCCCGGCCCGTTATCCCCGAGCCGGGCACGCGGGGAAGGGGAGGGTGTTGAATCCGATGCTGTTGGGGCCCCCGAGAATCACGATCTTCTTTGCCTGGAGGCCGGTGATGTGGTCCATCATTCCTTGGTCGAGGCACCCGTTCTGGGCGAGGAAGATGGGTGTGGCGGTGCTGTAGCCGGCGAGTACGCCACCGGCGAGTGCGTCCGGGAACGTGGCGCCTGATGCGAGGTAAACGACATCCCGGTGATTCTGCACCCGGAAGTACGCCTTCGCGGTGTTGAGCGAGACGGCGTAACGGTCGGCGCCGCTGATGCGAGTGACGGTGATGCCGAGCTTTGTCAGTTGGGTGTCGATGCCGCCACTGATGCTCGCCGCACCGCCGAATGTCGTCACCGCGGTCACGCCGCGATCACGGAGCAGTTGTCGCTCGGCGGCGGTGAATGCGGTGCGCTGACCGTCGATCAGGAGTACTGGCGCTCCAAGGAGAGCGGCGGCCGGGCTGGCACTCAGCGCATCTGGGAAAGTACGGCCCGTCGCAACGAAGAGCCGACTCGACGGTGCTGCGCCGAACTGCGGATCTTTGATCAGATTGCGTGACACCTCGTAGCGGTCAGCTCCACCGATCCGGTGCACCTCGGCGGTCGGCACGAGGGAGTTCAGCTGGGCGATGACGTCGGCTGTCAGCGTGTTGGCGCCGCCCAGCACGACGATGTCGCTGGGATTCAGCCGACCGATCTCGCTTGCGACGGAGTTCGGAATTGACGCCCGTGACGACAGCAGCAGCGGGGCGTCGTGCTGTGCGGCGATCGCCGAACCGCTCAGGGCGTCGGAGAAGTTCTCACCGCTTGCCAGATAGACCAGGGCAGAGCCGTTCGGTGCGACCCGCTGCGAGATGAGTGCGGATTCTTCGTAGCGGTCGGCGCCGGCGATGCGTTCCACCGAGGGCGGCGGAACAGGAATGAGGAGCGTTGCCGAGGACTGGGAAACGCTCGGGTAGCCGCTCTTGCTGCCCGTTACCGTGACGCCGATCTTCTTCCCGGCGTCCACCGTCTGCAGGACGTACGTTGCCGATGTCGCACCAGAGATGAGCGTGCCGTTCCTGGTCCACTGATAACTCAGTGTCACCGGAGCAGGACCCCACGTGCCAGCATTCGCGGTGAGCGTCGACCCAATCGCTGTGTCACCGTCAATGGTGGGCTTCGGCGTGGGGCTCAACCCGCGAGTTACGGTGACGGGCGCCGACTCGACTGTGGCGACTCCGTTGACTGAACTGGTTGCGGTGACAGCGAATGTGATCGTGTGGCCGACATCCGCTTCCGTGGGCGAGTAGTCCAGACCCGTCGCACCCTCGATCTGCGCATAGTCACGGCGCCATTCATAGCGAACATTATCGGGCACCGGTTGCCAGGCGCCCGGGGAGGCCGTCAATGTCTGTCCGACCACAGGCGAACCTTCGATAGCCGGATACGGTGTGCTGGTATAGGTGTCTCCGCGAGTGATTTGAAGGTCGAGATTGGCGGGAGTGTTCCGTTCGACGACAAAGACCTTCGTGCCAGAGCCGAGCGCCGTTGACGGGTATTCGTAGTCGAAGTCGCCTTGTATGTTCTCCCACGACGAAACGTTATAGCTCGTGGCGTAGCCGTCATCAGTCCGCGGCGGGGCGATGCGAATCACGTAACGCCCTGGAGGCACCCGCAATTCGTAGTGACCAGACGCATCGGGATGAGTTCCTCGGCTCCACGAATAAGGCAGTTCAAGGTCGGGGAAGAGTTCGGAAACGGCGTGAAAAGAGATCGAGAACTTCGTGATATCGCCTTCCACAGGCGCCGATCGAGTGAGCGTGCCAGAGATGAGCGTGAAGGCGTCCAGTGGGAAGTCGACGTCAGTGAGTTCCTCACCGCTCTCTACAGTGACGGTTGGACCAGCGGTCTTCAGGTGCCACCCCTTGGTTTGGTCGCTCGGGGTCCCGACGAGACTCCACGTGCCGGCGGGAACTCCCGTGATGCGGTAGTGGCCCTGATAGTCGCTCAGCCCGGACAGATTCGTGAGACCTGATTCATCGGACGGGAACGCCGGACTTCCGACTACCACCCCGGGAAGCGGCGTGCCGTCCGCCGCAAGAACGGTGCCCGAGATAGAGCCCGCCGTTTCCAGCGCCGCATCCACATCTCCGATGCTCTGGGCGGAAGCGACAGTGATCGGCTCGGTTTGAAATGCAACGAATGCGCCCAACGGGTCGAAGAAGGTCATCCGGTAGGAACCGATCGTTGCCCCTCGGAGGACGTACCTCCCGTCGGCGCCGGTGACCGCGCTCTGCCCGAGACGATGCACCTCGATGCCGGAAAGAGCTTCACCAGTTGCTTTTGACGTCACGGTGCCCGAAAGTACTCCCGGCGAGTTCAGAACGAGATGCACGGGGTAGGCCTGCCCTATGACCACGTTCGGCAATTCGACGTATGCCGTGCCGCTGCCCTCAAGAGTGACCTGCACGCGGTAGCTTCCGGCGGTGAGACCCACCAGCGTGAACACTCCCTCGGCGCCGAGGGTGCGGCTCGTCACCACGTACGAACCCTGGCTGACCGTCAGGGTGGCGCCGGCCACGCTTTTACCGTTTGTCTGGACGACGGTCCCGTCGATGCGAGCGCCGAGCGGGACGGTGACGTTCACGACGTTGCTTGTGGACGGATTGGGGACGATCGGGCTGACCGAGGCGGGAAGGTAGCCGCTGTTGGTCGGAGGTGTCACGGACAGCTTGTAACCGCTTGAAAGTAGCGGCACCCCGTACAAAGCGTACTCACCGGATGCGTCGGTCGTGGCCGTCCACGTTTGGCTGTTGGCGTCTGAGGACAACCTCGCGGTGGCGCCGGCGATCGGTGGCGCAGACGCGTCGCTACCCGAGACGACCCCTGATATCGTGACGGTCGGCTCGACAGCGGCCGCCGACCATGCTCCGATCGGCGAGAAAAACGCCAGAACCAAGGCGATCAGCGTCGCCCCCACTATGGCGGCCTTGATCATCCGCCTGCTTTCGCGCAGCGTTCCGGTGCGGCTCATGTGATCCCCCGATCGACAGTCGTCTGTTCTGCAAAACGATACAGGTAATGAGGACGAGCCGTTCCGGGCGGCCTCGATCTCCGCGACAGAAGCTCCGTGGGTTGAACGACGAAGTCCCGCCCCTCCGCCGGGGCGGAAGGGCGGGACTCGTCAGCGCCGGGTCAGCCCGCGGCGCAGGCCGTGAGCGACTCCACTGCTGCCGAGAGCGAGTTCTCGCCGCCCAGCAGGGTCACCCGCGTCGCGCCCAGGGCCGCGATCTGCGCCAGCGTCTCCGCCGGAACACAGGTGCCGGGCACCGTGAACAGCGGGCCGCCCACCTTCGGCGCCAGGGCCGAACCGGCCAGCGCGTCGGGGAAGTTCGCGCCCGTCGCCAGCAGCACGCGGTCGGCTGCGGTGAAGAAGTGCGCGTTGATCGCCTGCGACGCGGCGTAGCGGTCGGCACCGCCGAGTCGCACCGTGGCCGCGACCTGCTGTGCGTCAGCCTCGATACCGGGGGAGACGGATGCCTCGCCACCGGCGATCACGATCGACGTGACCCCCAGGTCGGTCAAGAGCGCCGTCGTGTCGGCGTCGAGGCCGTCGGCTGCACCGTCGACCAGGATGACCGGACCGGCGGCGCCGATCGCGGCACCGGCGGAGAGAGCATCCGGGAAGTTGCGGCCCGTCGCCAGCACCGCGGTGCTCGCGCCTGACGGGAACGCGGCTGCTGCCACGGCCCGCGAGGCCGCGAAGCGATCCGCGCCGCCCAACCGGGTGACCGGTGCGATGGTGCCGAGCTCCGTGCCGACCGCCGCGCTCACGCTCGACGTTCCGCCCACGATCACGATCGACGCGGGGTCGAGCCGCTCGATCTCGGCCTTCACCGCTGCGGGCAGCGAATCGGCCGGGGTGAGCAGCACCGGTGCTCCCGACTTCGCGGCCGCGGGGGCTGCGGAGAGGGCATCCGGGAACACCGCGCCGGATGCGACGTACACGGCCTGGACGCCGGGCGCGAACCCGTCCTTCGACGCGTTCACCGCGACCTCGTAGCGGTCTGCGCCACCGATGCGGTCGACCGCAGGGCCGACCGTCACGGGCACCGACGCCGTGAACCGCGAACCGGCTCCCGTCGCCGTGAAGGCGGCCGGGCCGAACGACGCGTCGGCCGTGCTCTTTCTGAGCGGGCCCGGAGCGAGTTTCATCACCGGCACCGAGCTGATGGTCGACGGCGGCTACTCCGCGATGGGGCCCGAGGGTCTGGGCGACAGCGCCCAGTTCGCCGGAACGGATGCCGGCTCCTGAACGACAACATCTCAGATGTGCTGCACCAATTCAGGATGATTTTGGACGATTTTGAGGCAGAGAATTGACACTGTTCAGACAAGTTGGCACACTGGGCAAATCGCCCCGACGGCCCGGACTCGATGAGGAGGACTCCATGGCACGTGCGCCCCGCCCCGGTGCCCCGCGCATCCGCCGGCCGCGCAGCGGTGGCCGGATGACCCGGCTCACGCTCCTGTTCGCGGTGCCCGCGCTCGTGTTCTACCTGTTCGTCATCGTGGTTCCGACGGTGCAGGGCGCGACCTACGCGTTCACCGACTGGGACGGCCTGTCGGCCACCTTCTCGTTCGTCGGGCTCGACAACGTGGTGTCGGTGCTCACCGACCCGGCGTCGCTCAAGGCGATCATCAACACCGTGATCATCGCCGTCGTGTTCACGATCGTGCAGAACCTGATCGGCCTGGGGCTCGCCCTGGGCGTCAACTCCCGCATCAAGTCGCGCAACGTGCTGAAGGTGCTGCTGTTCATGCCCACGGTGATGACGCCGGTGGTGATCGGCTACCTCTGGCAGTTCCTGCTCGCGCCCACCGGCCCCGTGAACTCGGCGCTCGAGGTGATCGGGCTCGGCTCCCTGACGCACGCCTGGCTCGGCGACCCCACGTCGGCGCTCATCTCGATCATCGTCGTGCTCATCTGGCAGTTCTCGGGCTACTCGATGGTGATCTTCCTCGCGGGGCTCCAGGGCATCCCCGAGGAGGTGCTCGAAGCATCCGCGGTCGACGGCGCGGGGCCGCTCCGCCGGTTCTGGTCGGTGACCTTCCCGCTGCTGGCCCCGGCGGTCACCATCAACCTGATGCTCAGCATCGTCGGCGGCCTCAAGGTCTTCGACCAGGTCTGGGTGCTCACCGGCGGCGGCCCCGGCAACTCGACGCACAC
>BADC01000537.1 GCA_000333435.1 Corynebacterium-like bacterium B27
CGTCACGAGTTTGACGCAGTCGTCGATCGGCCCGGGGAGCCCGCGGCAGGAGCCGAGCGAGTCGTTGGAGACCGAGCGGTGGTCGCCGAGCAGGAAGTAGCGGTCGTCGGGCACGGTGAACTCGTCGAAGCAGCGCGACGACGCGGGAACGCTGTCGCAGTCGAGGGTGCCGGCTGCGAACGCGAGGTCTTCGAACACGTACGGCTCGTCGATGGGCTCCCCGTTCACGAGCACTCGGCCTTCGGCGTCGCAGCACGACACTGTGTCGCCGGGCCCTGCGATCACGCGTTTGACGAGGGTGTGGTCGCCGCTCGGCCCGATGCCGAGGGCGCCGGCCATCCAGTGGAAGGCGGTGCTCAGCGGGTTGGAGCTGGGCTCGGCGCCTTCGCCGTCCCAGGCGGCAGACGCGTTGAACACGACGACGTCGCCGGTGACGGGTTCGCCGCCGAGGTAGGCCAGCCGGTTGACGAGGATGCGGTCGCCGGTGTCGAGCGTCTGCTCCATCGAGCCGGACGGGACGTAGTAGAGCTTGACGAGAAAGGCCTGCACGAGCGCGAGCACGAGGAACGCGGCGACGAGGTGCACGAACGGGTTGCCCGTGATGCGCCGAAGGCGGCTGCGGGGCGGACGCGTGGTGGCCTGCTGCCCGGTGGTGGTCACATCCTCAGGCTAACGGATGCGCGGAGACGCCATCTTGAGCAGATCCTTGCACAAAACTGAGCGCTTGCTAGGGCGACCCTGATCTACACCTGTCACTGTTGGGTCCGTGAGTGCTCGACCGTCCCGCATCGATGCGGTCGACCCACCCCCGCGCCGGCGCACCCGCGTGCTCTACGGCTCGGTCACGGTCGAGCGGCATCTGTTCGACTCGCCCGTGCCGTTCGCGGCGCATTGGCGCCAGCCCGAGCCGGTGACCGCCATTCACATCGTCACGTCGGGAACGGTGACGGTGACCGTTCCCGACGGATCGGCCACCGAGGTGCGCACCGGCGACGCGTTCGTGCTGTCGGATGCGCTGGTCGGCTCGGTGGTGAGCGCCGGGGGAGCGACGACCGTCTCGGCCACGCTGCCGTCGGCCCTCCTGCACTCCGCCATGTCGAGCGACCGGCTGCTGCTGGTCGACGGCGTGAGCTCACAGCTGATCGCGCCGATCCGCGCGTTCATGCTGTCGGCACTCGAGCCGGCGGAGTCCGAGAGCAGCGTCGCGCACTACTACCTGGAGCGGCTGCTGCAGGAGATGATCGTGGGCCTGCTCGTCGACGCGCATCGCTCGGTCGGCGCGCCCACGGCGCCGGAGACCTTCGCCCTGGCGCTCGCGATCATCGCGGCGCAGCGCACCGATCCCGATCTGACCGCGGCCGGGTTGGCGCGTGACGTGCACCTGTCGCCGCGCCAGCTGCAGCGGGTCTTCCAGTCCCGCGGTACCACGGTGGAGCGCGAGATCCGCCGCGAGAAGATCGAGCACGCGCTCGAGCTGCTGCGCACACGTGACTACGACGAGCTCTCGATCGGCGAGATCGCGCGGCACTCCGGGTTCTCGACGGGGTCGAGTCTCGCGAGGGCGATGGCGGCGACCGGGCATCCGTCACCGGCGGAGGTGCGCCGCCGAAGCGCCGAGCAATACCGAATGCGCCGAGATTGATACCGAGTGCGTCGGAGGTTCGACTCAGGCTCGATTGGGCCTCTTTCGATGGCCGAAGCTGACAGGGCTGTACTCGTCCGACTTGGACGGTGGGGATGCAGCTCACCTTTAGAACGCGCCTTAGGGGGAGCATCTATGACCATCGACACGCCCAAAAACACCGACGAGCGGGGCATGAGCCGCCGCACTCTGATGAAGGCCGGAGCCTGGTCGGCTCCCGTCATCGCCGTGGCCGTCGCCACCCCGCTCGCCGCCGCGAGCATCGAGAACGTCAACACGCGAATCGGCGTCTCGAACAACGGAAACCTCACGGTGGGCAACAACGCCATCGGTGGCAGCGTCAACGTCGCCTTCGCCGGTTCCGCCACCGTGGCGAACAGTGGCCCCGGCTGGGACATCGACGACGCGTCGGTCTCCTTCCAGGTGTCCGGCCCTGTGGCCGACGCCGAGTTCCAGTTCAATGGCTCGCCGATCGGCAGCACCATCACGAGCGGCGGCTACACCTGGTCGGTCGTCGCCAACGAGGCCGGTTACCTCGAGCTCGGCCTGCTTGCTCCGAAGCCGATCCCGGTTCCCGCCAACGGCTCGACGCTGTTGCCTTACCCGCCTGTGACCTACGTCACGACGCTGACCAACACCGCGACGACCGCACGCCGCGTGCAGGCGATCGCGAACTTCACCGTGTTCAGCAACGGCGAGTCGATCTACGACGGGAACATCAAGCGCTTCCCGGCGTAACTTGCGGATCTACAATCGGGCTCGTCTTCTCTCCGAAGGCGAGCCCGATTTTCGTCATGGTACGTTCGAGGCATGACCGAGACCCCGGATCAGCCCTCGGCAGGCACGCCGAGACTGACCTCGTGGGCCATCGACAGCAGGGTCGCCTACGTCGATCTCGGGGACCGCGTCGTCGTGCTCGCGTTGGCGAGTGAGGCTGCCATGCCCATCGCTCTCAGCGGGACGGCGTCGTCGATCTGGCGGGCAGTTGACGGCGGTCAAAGCACCGCGGAAGTGACGGCGGAGGTGGCCGCTGAATACGACAAGACTGTCGCCGAGGTCGCAGCCCATGTTGCCGGGTTCCTTGACGAGCTCGCCGACAAGGGCTACCTTCACCGCAGAGTCTGACGCCGATCTGGGGACAACTCGCCGGCGAGATTGACGACCAAGTTCGCGATTCGTTCGCCGACCCGTTCGTGAGTCTCCAAGGAGCGTCGGTAGGGGTCTTCGATGTCGTCCGTCGGCGTTGCCGCGATCATGCCCCGGTGTCGGGATGCGGCCATCGCTGTGTCGAACAAGACCTCGCCGGAGTCGACCGAAGGTGCTCGTACCTGATCGCCCACCTCGGCGAGCAGCCGAGTGAATTCAACGAGGGTGAACGTTCGTTTCAGGGCGAACGGAAACTCCTGGGTCAACTCCCCTCGCTGTGCCCGCGTCATCGTCAACACGAGAGAGGCGCTCCGCACCGCCTGCGCAGAAATCTGAGTCGCGGAATGCGCCGGATCGCCGCCGTGCCGCAGTGTGATGGCGAGCGGCTCCGGTTCCATCGACGCTCCGACCACGGCGTGGAGTCCCGCACTGGCGACGGCGATTCCGCTCGGCACCGAGCGCTCAGCGAGACGAGCGCGCAGGAGCTTCTCAGCGAGTGGCGACCGGCAGATGTTTCCAGTGCACACGAAGAGCACGGTGGGAGGTCCAGGCGGGGCCTCAGGTTTGGTGAACAGTTCGTCGAGCAACTCAGGAACCGCTCTTCGACCGGTTCATGCGCAATTCTCGCCTAGTGGGTGTCGTGTCCTCGAAGGCCGTCTCGCTCTCGGGCTCTGCCGGCTGTGATGTCACACCGGCACCAGCGAGCAGCTCGTCGAAACTCGCCATGCCCTCGGCATTGCCGGTCGCTGGCGAGGGACTGCTGGCGCTGGGCGGCGTGGCGGCTGAAACCGGAGCGATCACAGTCTCGGTGGGCGCCGGCTTGGGTCGGTAGTCCCCGCGGTACTGATAACCGTAATAGTTCGAGCCCGCGCCGCGGCGCGGCACACGGTTGAGGATCACACCGAGAGCACGGCCGTTGGCGCGCTCGAGGTTCTGCAAGGCCTTCGAGAGGGCTTCGAAAGTGGTCTTCCCGACACTTGCCACGACGAGCGCGCCATCGGTGTTGTGGCTGAGAATTGCCGCATCGGTCACCGGGATGAGAGGCGGTGCGTCA
>BADC01000536.1 GCA_000333435.1 Corynebacterium-like bacterium B27
TGCGGCGCGTGGGGTTGCGGGCGGGTCGGCGGAAGTAGAGGCCGATCACGACGGTCTGGTGAGCGGCGAGCGCGATCGGGCTCTCGGAGGTGATGACGATCGAGCCGGTGCTCGGGTCGGTCGCGACGAATGCCGTGTTGTCGACGGTGAGCGACGAGTTCTGGTCGTCGGCCATGGTCGCGCTGTCGGGGAACTCGACGTCGAAGTCGTCTTCGCTGGTCGGCAACCCGGTGAGGCTCACCTGGAGGGTCTCGGGCGCTGCGGCCGTGTCGGAGTCGTTCGTGATGGCGATGAGCGCGGCGAAGATGTCGGAGCGCCGCAGCTCGATGTAGGTGGCGACGAAGGTGACGGTGACGGTCGCGCTCGCGGCGGCGGCCGGGGTGGCGACGGCGAGGGCCACGACGGGCACCGACCAGGCGGCTCCGGCGAGCACGGTGCGGCGGGTGAGGTCGGGTTGTTCGCTCATGGGGTCACACGGCCAATTCTGCGTCGAGGTCGATGGCACGCTTGGCGCGCCGGCGGTCGTTGAGGAAGGCGATGCCCGCCGCACCGAAGTACAGCAGCACCATCGGGATCGCCAGGAGGAACATCGACATGACGTCGGCGGCCGGGGTGGCGATGGCGGTGAAGAGGGTGATGGCCAGGATGGCGATGCGCCACGATTTCAGGATGGCCTTCGCCGAGAGCACCCCGGCGAAGTTCAGCAGCACGAGGAAGACCGGCAGCACGAAGGCGATGCCGATGGCCAGCACGAGCTTCAGCACGAAGTCGTAGTAGGTGCGCGCGGAGATGAGCGCGGTGGTGTCCTGCGGCGCGAACCCGGTGAGCAGCACCACCATGTGCGGCATCACCAGCCACCCGGCGACGCAGCCGAGGAGGAAGAGCGGCACGGCCGAGAGCACGAAGCCCACCGCGTACTGCTTCTCTTTGCGCTTGAGCCCCGGCATGAGGAAGGCCCAGATCTGGTAGAGCCAGAACGGGGAGGAGATGACGACGCCCACGGTGAACGCGATCTGCAGGCGCAGGTCGAAGGCCGAGGAGATGTCGGTGAAGTTGAGGCTCGCGACCCGCCCCTGTTCGGCGGCGAGCTGCTCGATCGGCACGCGCAGCGCATTGAGCACCCAGTCGGATGCGATCCAGCCGAGGATCATGCCCACCACCACGCCGAGCGCGGCGAGGAACAGGCGCTTGCGCAGCTCCACGAGGTGCGCGCCGAGCGACATCCGGCCGTCTTTGGCCTTCGGTGTCTTCGTCTTGGTCTTCGGCTTGCTGCCCGCTGTCGTGCCGCCCGGCGTCATCGCCTTGGGCGCGCGGGCGCTGCGCGGCGCGCGCTCGATGCGGGTCACCGTCGGTTAGGACTTGGCGTCGGTGGAGGTCGTCGCTTCGGTGCTCACCGGCGCCGGTGCCGGTGCGGCCGCTGGTGCCGGTGCGGCCGCGGGAGCCGGGGCTGCAGCAACGGGGGCGGCGGGCGCGGCCGGTGCTTTCGAGGCGACCTGGGCCTTCGCGTCGTCGTCTTTCATTGGCTTCTTC
>BADC01000535.1 GCA_000333435.1 Corynebacterium-like bacterium B27
CTTCTCGGGCGAGGCGGAGTCGTCGAGCGTGAGCGCTGAGAGCGCTGTCACCATCGCGGCGACGTTGGCCTCGACCGTCTGGCCCGAACTCTGCGACACCACGGCGTCGAGCAGGACGTGAGCGGCGCGGGCGCCACCAGGGGGGATTCGTGCGTTGTCCACCTTGCCTCCACAGCCCCCACCCACCGCGCAATCGCGGCCCCCTGATTCTACTGTTGTCGACGGATTGGAACGAGTGGCGACGAGGCTGTACCACATAAGTGGGGTATGTTCTCTAACGACACCCGGTGCCATCCATCATCCGGCGAATTACCCGATCGCCCGCGGAACGTGCGCCCCTACCCACGACCCGGAGCACCCTGTGACCACCCCGTTTTCCGCACCCGAAGACGACGCCGACGCGGCTCGCCGGACCGATCTCGAGCACGTCGCGGCCTGGGCGGCCGCAGTCGTCTCGCGCGCCTCGGGCGGGCAGCGCGACGCCCTCCCCGGCATCGTCAGCCCGTTGGAGTTCCGTGCCGAGTTCGCGGTGAACGCGAAGAGCGATGCCGCCAGTGTGAGCCTCGGCAACGGGTTGGTGCGGCTGGCGCGGGGGAGTTCGCTGCCGGCATCCGGTGTGCTGACACTGACCCTGCGGTGGTCGCCCGGGTATCGGGCCGATGGACTGAGCCAGGGCGACGCGCTCGGTGACGGGTGGACGGTGACGTCGGTTGGGCCCGTGTTCCTCGAGCTGCAGCGTGCGGCGCTCGACGCCGGGCACCGTGAAGCGACGCTACCGGTGATCACGATCGTGAAGCCGAGCGGCGCCGAAGCAGGCGACGAGTTCACGGCTCGGCTGTGGGGCGAAGCGGCGGAGTGCGGCGATCCGGTCATCCGGGGCTGGGCGCGCGGCTGAGGCTAGCCCGGCTCGTCGGTGAGTTCGACGGTGGTGCCGCTCACGGCGCCCGTGGTGGTGCCGAAGCTGAACGAACCCGCGATCACGAAGATGCGGCG
>BADC01000534.1 GCA_000333435.1 Corynebacterium-like bacterium B27
CGCGGCCTCGCGCTGCTCGCGACGATCGCCGCGAGCCGTGCCCGCGTGAGCCGCTGACACTGCGGCGCTCCACCGCCAGCGCCCTCGGGAGACGGCCGGCTTCGCTCAGCGGAGCCGGCCGTCTCAGCGACCGAGGGCCACGCGGAAGGCCTCCTCGAGGGTGGCGCTGATCTCGTCGGGGTCGCCCAGGTAGCCCGCCACCATCGCGCCGTCGCGCAGCATCATGAGGCGGCGGGCGGTGGCCTCCGGGTCGGGTGCCCCGGCGTCGGCGGCGGTCGCGGCGAAGAAATCGCGCATCCAGCTTCGGTGGGCCTCGACGACGCTCCGCACCGGGTCGCCGGCGTCGGGCGTCTCGGCGGCGGCGTTGATGAAGGCGCAGCCGCGGAATCCGGGCAGGCAGCTGGCCGCGCCGATGAAGCCGGCGATGTTCTGCAGCGAACGGATGCCGTCGCCCTCGACCCGGGCGGCGAGGAACGCGCCCTGCTCGAGCTCGGCCTGCCGCTCGAGGTAGGCGACGACCAGGTCGGTCTTGGTGCGGAAGTGCCGGTAGAAGGTGACCTTCGTGATGCCGGCGGCCTCGATGATGCGATCGGCGCTGGTGCCGCGGATGCCGTTGGCGTAGATGAGCTCCGACGCGGCGTCGAGGATGCGCGCACGTGCCACTCCCTCGTGCCCGCGGCCCACCGGCTCGGCCGGTCTGGTCGACGTGTCGGTCATCGTGTGCTCCTTCCGGCGTTCGGACTTGCGTCGAACCGCACCATCACTCTAGAGTCTCCATAGTAGACGAACTAGTACGTCTACTAAAACGGAAACGGAAGACACACATGACCACGACGGCCCTCCCCGCCGCAGCGACCCTGCCGAGAACGCTGCGCCGGCTCTACATCGTCCGCTTCGGCTTCGCGATCGTCTGGGCGCTGCTGCTCGCGCTCGTCGCACCGAACGTCGCCCCCTTGCTCGCCGTGCTCCTCGTGCTCTACCCGCTCGTCGACGCTGGGTCGGTCTTCACCGAGCTTCGAGCCGCCGGCACCTCAGCCCGCTCGCGCGTCACCGAGACCGTGAACATCGTGGTGAGCATCCTGGCCGCCATCGCCCTGGGCTGGGCGTCGTTCGTCTCTCCGGCCGCCGTCCTCGCGGTCTGGGGCGTCTGGGCCGTGCTGGCCGGCGCCACCCAGCTGCTCACCGGAATCAGCCGCCGCACGCTCGGTGGCCAGTGGCCGCTCATGTTCAGCGGCGGCCTTTCGGTGCTGGTCGGCTTCGCCTTCCTCGCGCAGGGCCTCGGCGGCGCGACCAGCGTGACGTCGGTCGCCGGGTACGCGACCCTCGGCGGCGTGCTGTTCCTCGTCTCGGCCATCCGTCTCACCCGCGCGGTGCGCGCGTGATGACCGGCGACTTCGGCGCGAACACGCCCGACTACGACCTCATCGTCATCGGTGCCGGCCCGGTCGGCGAGAACGTGGCCGACTACGCGGTCAAGCGCGGCCTCCGCGTGGCCATCGTGGAGTCGGAACTCGTCGGCGGCGAGTGCTCCTACTGGGCGTGCATGCCCTCGAAGGCCCTGCTGCGCAGCGGCCACGCCCTCCGCGCGGTCGAACGTCTGGCCGGCGCGCGCCAGGCGGTGTCGGGTGCGCTCGACGCACCCGCCGTGCTCGCCCGCCGCACCGCGTTCGCCAGCGACTGGAAGGATGACGGGCAGGTCGAGTGGCTCGAATCGGCCGGTATCGACCTGCTGCGCGGACGCGGCCGCCTGACCGGGCGCGGCGCGATCGAGGTGGACGGGCGCGGATACACCGCGGCAGCCGTCGCCATCGCGACCGGATCGCTGCCCGTGCTGCCCGACATCCCGGGGCTCGCCGACGCGGCGCCGTGGGGCACCCGCGAAGCCACCAGCGCCACGGCCGTGCCGCCGCGCCTGGCCGTGGTGGGCGGCGGGGTCCCGGGCACCGAACTCGCCACGGCCTGGGCATCCCTCGGTTCCCAGGTGACCCTGGTGGCCCGGGGTGCCCTGCTCGACCGCGAGGAGCCGTTCGCCGGCGAGCTCGTGGCCGAGTCGCTCCGCGCGCTGGGTGTCGACGTGCGGTTGGGCGTACGCCCGCTGCGGGTCGACCGCGACACCACCGGCGTCGTCACGACCGAACTGAGTGATGGCACGACGGTGCTCGCCGACGAGATCCTGGTGGCGACGGGCCGGCGACCGGCCACGCTCGACCTGGGTGTCGAATCCGTCGGTCTGGTGCCGGGGGAGTGGCTCTCGGTCGACGACACCCTGCTCGTCGACGGCACCGACTGGCTCTACGCGGTCGGCGACGTCAACGGCCGTGCGCTGCTCACGCACCAGGGCAAGTGCCAGGCCCGGGCCGCCGGCGAGGCGATCGCCGCGCGCCTCACGGGCACGGGCCTCCGCGCCGATGCCTGGGGCGAGCACGTCGCGACCGCCGACCACGCGGCGGTGCCGCACGTCGTGTTCACCGACCCCGAGGTGGCCCGGGTGGGCCTGACCGAAGCGGATGCGCGGGCCAAGGGCCTCGACGTGCGCGCGGTCGAGTACGACCTCGGCTGGGTCGCGGGCGCGAAGCTGCACGCCGACGGCTACTCCGGGCGAGCCAAGCTCGTCGTCGACGAGAGCCGTTCGGTGGTGGTCGGAGCCACGTTCGTGGGGCAGGATGTCGCTGAACTGCTCCACTCCGCCACCGTCGCCATCGTGGGTGAGGTTCCGATCGCCCGGCTCTGGCACGCGGTGCCCGCCTACCCCACCATCAGCGAGATCTGGCTGCGTCTGCTCGAGACCTACGGCCGGCCGTAGCGGCCACCCCGACCATCCGTCCATCCACCCACCCGAATCACTAAACAAAGGAGAACACCATGCCCACCAAGATCACGCTCGTCATCGACAACCCCGCCGACCCGGCCGCGTTCGAAGCCGCCTACGCGGAGATCGTGGCCCTCGCCGCGCAGCTGCCCGAGCTGCGGCGCGCCGAGTCAGCGAAGGTCTGGCCGAAGGAAGACGGCACGCCCACCCCGGCGCACCGCACCCTCGACCTCTACTTCGACAGCTACGAGGATGCGTCGGCCGCGGTCGCCGCGCCCGTCGCCGGGGAGTTCTTCCAGCGCCTGATCGGCACCGGGGCGACCTTCACCGGCCTCTTCTCCGACATCGAGGAGTGACC
Source organism: Corynebacterium-like bacterium B27 (assembly GCA_000333435.1). GTDB lineage: Bacteria > Actinomycetota > Actinomycetes > Actinomycetales > Microbacteriaceae > Herbiconiux. The sequence continues at coordinate 3,168 of BADC01000534.1, forward strand.
CGGGCGAGGGTGGGCGGCGGACGCCCGCCCTCGCTCTTTGCGTTTGAACCACTCAGTCCGTCGGCGCGCTGACGGCGCGGCGGGCGCGGCGGGTGCGGCGGCCCGCCCACAGCACCAGCGCGCCCGCCACAGCCGCGAGCCCCAGTGCCGCGATGCTCGCACCCTCGTGGAACTGCGCCGTCTGCTGCCCGCTCCACCCAGGGGCGGTGAGGATGCCCGTGAACAGTGCCGCGAGCACGGTGCCCGCCACGGCGATCCCGATGCCGCTCGCCACCTCCTGCGCGGTGTCGGTGAGTGCGGCGCCGATCGAGGTGCGGTTCTCGGGCAGGCCGCGGAGCACGTTCGTGCCCGCCACCACCCCGTTCACCCGGATGCCGGCGGCGACGAGCACGAGTGCCGCCGCGATCCAGCCGTAACCGAGCGAGTTGCCCACCCCGAGACCGCGGCCC
>BADC01000533.1 GCA_000333435.1 Corynebacterium-like bacterium B27
GGCTCGCATCGAGGAGATCCCGGAGTCGTGGGCCGACCTCCTGTCGCACGGCATCCGCCACCCCGACTGACCCACGCCCCTCAACCGTCTTCCTATCCTCATGTCCGTAAGAGTGAGTGTCTATTCACTCTCCAACCCAGCCCCATCCGAACAAGGAGAATCCCATGACGAAACCGCCCACCGCTGCCGCTGAATCCCGCAGTGACCACACCACCACGAACAGCAGGAGTGCCCACCGCTGGTTCGCCCTGAGCATCCTGGCGCTGGCCCAGTTCCTGGTCGTGCTCGACGCCTCGATCGTCAACATCGCGTTGCCCGCGGTCGGCGATCAGCTCGCAATGGATACGTCGGCGCTCGCCTGGGTCATCACCGCCTACGTCCTGCCGTTCGGCGGTCTCCTGCTCCTCGGCGGAAGGCTCGCTGACCGGTACGGTCATCGCCGGCTGTTCCTCGTCGGCGTGATCGGATTCGTCGGCGCGTCGATGCTCGCCGGTCTCTCGGTGAGCAGCGGGATGCTGCTCGGTGCGCGCGCCTTGCAGGGCGCGTCAGCGGCCTTGCTCGCCCCGGCGGCGCTGGCTCTCGTCACGCAGCTCTTTCCCGCCGCGGCCGATCGCACCAAGGCCCTCGGCATCTGGGGCGCCGTCGCCGGCATCGGTTCGGCTGCGGGCGTGCTGCTCGGCGGCGTGCTGACGGCGGCCATCGGCTGGCAGGCCGTGTTCTTCGTGAACGTGCCGGTGGGCATCATCGTGATCGTGCTGATTCCGCTGCTCGTCAACCGCGATCGCGCCGGTGCGCCGTCGCCACTCGACTACCCCGGAGCCGCCACCATCACGGGCGCCCTGGTGGCCCTCGTCGGTGCGCTCAGCGCCGTGGAGCAGGTCGGCTTCGCCCACCCCGTCACGATCGGCCTCGGCATCCTGGCCGTCGTTCTCGCCGCCGCCTTCGTGCTGATCGAGCGGCGCAGCGCCAATCCGCTCGTGCCGCTGGCGGTGTTCCGCAATCGCAACCTCACGGTCGGCAATCTCGCCATGCTCCTCGTCGGCGCGGCCATGGTCGCCCTGTTCTTCGCCCTCTCGGTCTACCTTCAGGCCGTTCTCCACTACGACGCTCTCGCTGCCGGTCTCAGCCAGTTGCCGCTCGCCGGCGCTCTCGTGATCGTGGCCGGTGTCGCTCCCGCCATCGTCGCCCGGCTCGGGCTCAAGGGCAGCCTGATGGGCTCGCTCGTCGTCCTCGCCGGTGGCCTGATCTGGCTGGCGACCT
>BADC01000532.1 GCA_000333435.1 Corynebacterium-like bacterium B27
CGGCCGGTCAGGTCGTCGGCACCGATTCCGGCCGCCGGCACCATCGTGAGCCCGGGCACGGTCATCAGCGTCAACGTCTCGCAGGGCAAGCAGGCGATCGCCGTGCCGAACCTGCAGAACATGAGCGCGGCCGACGCCGCCAACGCCATCACGGCGGCGAAGTTCGTGGTGGGTTCGACCAACAAGGAGAACTCCCCCGACGTCCCGGCCGACGTGGTCATCCGCAGCGACCCCGCGAGCGGAGCGCAGGCCTTCGCCGGCGACACCGTCAATCTCTACGTTTCCAGCGGCATGGTGACGGTTCCGGATGTCCAGGGGCAGCCGATCGACGTCGCCAGCGGCTCCTTGACCGCGCTGCTGCTCGACGTGAAGGTGGAGCAGGATCCGGGCTGCAAGACTGCGCCGTCGAATCCGGTGTCGACGCAGTCGATCGCGCCCGGCGACGCCCTGCAGAAGTCGCAGATCACCATCCGCTACTGCACCGGCTGACCGGGGAGCAGACCGGGCCGACTAGACGGCCTTGAGCAGCGGGTTGAGGTCGGCGGCCTTCGCCCGGGCATCCTCGAGGCCGGCGGTGGCGAGCCAGTTGCCGAGCATCCGGTAGCCGCCTTCGGTGAGCACCGACTCGGGGTGGAACTGCACGCCGAACACCGGCGCGCTGATGTGTCGGAGACCCATGATCACGCCGCCCTCGGTGCGCGACGTCACCACGAGGGTGTCGGGGACCGTGCCGTCGACCACCGCGAGCGAGTGGTACCGCGTGGCGGTGAAGCCGTCGGGCACGCCGTCGTAGAACGGGCTGGCGTCGTGGTGGATGACGGAGGTCTTGCCGTGCATGAGCTCTTCGGCATTGGTGACCGTGGCGCCGAGCGCCTCCGCGATGGCCTGGTGGCCGAGGCACACCCCGAGCAGCGGCGTGCTCGACTCCAGCGCGGCGAAGACGACCGGGATGGAGACGCCGGCGTCGGCGGGTTTGCCTGGGCCGGGTGAGAGCAGCACCGCGTCGTACTCGGCGATGGTGTCGGCCGCGGCCGCCGCGTCGAAGGCGTCGTTGCGCACGACCGTGGTCTCGGCCCCGAGTTGCTGCAGGTAGCCGTTCAGCGTGTAGACGAAGCTGTCGTAGTTGTCGATCACCAGTACGCGCGTCATTGGTCTACCGTCACATCCTGAACCGGGGCCGTCAAATCGTCGATCCAGGGGAACACCCAGAACGCGAGCACCGCGAGCACGATGGCGGCGAGCACCACGAGAATCAGGATGCGCACCCACACCGGGCCGGGCAGGATGCGCCACAGCGCTGCGTACATGTCTAGGCCCCCACGATTCCGGCGATCTCGGCGGGAGCACCCGCCGAGCGGGGCACCCAATCGGTCAGCACTCCTAGGCGA
>BADC01000531.1 GCA_000333435.1 Corynebacterium-like bacterium B27
ACATCAAGGCGCAGACCGCGCTGGCCCTGCAGGCCGCCCATGCCGCCGGTCTCGTGCACCGCGACATCAAGCCCGGCAACCTCCTCATCACCCCCGACGGCCGGGTCAAGATCACCGATTTCGGCATCGCCCGCATCGCCGACCAGGTGCCGCTCACGGCGACCGGCCAGGTGATGGGCACGGTGCAGTACCTCTCGCCCGAACAGGCCAGCGGCCAGCCCGCGTCGCCCACCACCGACATCTACTCGCTCGGCATCGTGGCCTACGAGTGCCTGGCCGGCAAGCGACCGTTCTCGGGTGAGTCGCAGGTGGCCATCGCCATGGCGCAGATCAACGAGACACCGCCCGACCTGCCGACCACCGTGGCAGAGCCGGTGCGCAACCTCGTGCTCTCGTGCATCGCCAAGAAGCCCGAAGACCGGCCGTCCTCCACCGGAAACCTGGCGCGCGCCGCCATGGCGCTGCGCCGGGGCGACATCGCGTCGGCCGCGGCTGCCGTGCCGGCGGTGCTCGGCGACGAGCCGTTGCCGGCCACCGCGGCCACCCGGCTGATGCCCGCCGCCGGGGCCGGCGCCACCCAGGCCACCACCGTGCTCTCCACTCCCGCGCCGCCCGTCGGGCCCCCGACACCGCCCGCGGCGGAGGTGGCCGAGGAGCCGAAGAAGCGCAGCCCCTGGACGTGGCCACTCATCGTGCTCATCATCATCCTCGGTCTCGTGCTCGTCGGCACCATCGTGGCCCTCGTCGTGCAGGCGAACGGCAACAGCGCGCCGGCGACTCCGTCGACCTCGGCCTCGACGCCCACCCAGAGCAGCCCGCCGCCCACCACCCCCACGCCATCGACCACGCCGACCTCGAACGTCGTGACCATCAGTGAGGGCGAATTGAAGGGCAAGACCTTCGACGAGGCGGCGCAGATCCTCTCCGACAAGGGCCTCAGCGCCAACCGGGTGCCCGGCAACGCGGCCCCGAGCGCCGACCAGGTCGACGTGGTCTACCAGGCCACCCCGGTCGGCAACGTGCCGAAGGGCACCACGATCGCGCTCACCGTCTACACCGCGGTGATCGTGCCGACGGCGCCCACCACCGCCCCCGCGCCCACCTCTGGCGTCAACACCGACGGCAAGGTCACGGCCGGCGGCACCTTCGTGATCGGCTGGACCTCCTACAGCTGCCCCTCCGGCACCACGCTCGACAGCTACTCCATCGAGGCGAGCAACGCCACCGTCACCATCCAGCCCGGCACGAGCAACTCGGCCACCCTGCAGGCGGCCTCGGCGGGCGGCCAGACGATGGAGATCAAGTACAACGTCACCTGCTCCGGTTCTGCCTCGGGCTTCTCACCGGCCCTCACCCTGCAGACCGAGGATTCGGGCAGCGGCGGGGGCAGCGGCGGCGGGACCGGTGGCGGCAACGGCACCGGTGGCAACGGCGGATCCGGGAACTGACGACCCGCACCGTCCACCCCGCCGACCAGAGACTCACCGACATCGACCAGGAGCAGCAACAGTGACCGACGACAACCGTCTTCTCGCCGGGCGGTACCGCCTGGGCGAACTGATCGGCCGCGGCGGCATGTCGAACGTCTACTCGGGCCGCGACGAGCGGCTGGGCCGCCAGGTCGCGATCAAGCTGCTGAAGTCGTCCCTCGCGGGTGACCCGGTGTTCCGCACCCGCTTCCGGCAGGAGGCGCAGGCGGCGTCGCGGATGGCGCATCCGACCATTGTGCGCGTGTTCGACGCGGGCGAGGAGCGGGTCGCCGAGCCGGGTGGCTTCGAGGGCATCGTG
>BADC01000530.1 GCA_000333435.1 Corynebacterium-like bacterium B27
TATCTCCAGATGTGGGTCAGTTGGTCGGGAAGGTCGAAGCGGAGGACGAGTACGTCTTAGACGTTCTCGTCGTCGTAGCCGCCGTAGAAGTGCGCGCCGTCGAACCCGGGAACCGTGTCCTTCAGCGACAGGCCGAGCTCCACGAGCTTGTCCTTCACCTCGTCGACCGACTTCTGGCCGAAGTTGCGGATGTTCATGAGCTGCGTCTCCGACAGCGCCACGAGCTCGGACACGGTGTTGATGCCCTCGCGCTTCAGGCAGTTGTAGGAGCGCACCGAGAGGTCGAGGTCTTCGATCGGCACCGACAGCTCGGAGGAGAGCACGGCGTCGACCGGCGCGGGGCCGATCTCGATGCCCTCGGCCGCGGTGTTGAGCTCGCGCGCCAGACCGAACAGCTCGGTCAGGGTGCGGCCGGCCGAGGCGATGGCGTCGCGCGGGGTGATGGCGGGCTTGGTCTCGACGTCGACCACCAGGCGGTCGAAGTCGGTGCGCTCACCGGCACGGGTGGCCTCGACGCGGTAGGTGACCTTCAGCACGGGCGAGTAGATCGAGTCGATCGGGATCTGGCCCGCCTCGGAGAACTCGCTGCGGTTCTGCGTGGCCGACACGTAGCCGCGGCCGCGCTCGATGATGAGCTCGAGCTCGAACTTCGCCTTGTCGTTGAGGGTCGCGATGACCAGCTCGGGGTTGTGGATCTCGACACCGGCCGGCGCCGAGATGTCGGCAGCCGTGACCTCGCCCGCCGCGTGCTTGCGGAGGTACGCGGTGATCGGCTCGTCGTGCTCGCTGGAGACGACGAGACCCTTGATGTTCAGGATGATCTCGGTGACGTCTTCCTTCACACCCGGGATGGTGCTGAACTCGTGCAGCACGCCGTCGAGACGGATGCTCGTGACAGCAGCACCGGGGATCGAGGAGAGGAGCGTACGGCGGAGCGAGTTGCCGAGGGTGTAGCCGAAGCCGGGCTCGAGCGGCTCGATGACGAACCGCGAGCGGAACTCCGAGATGTTCTCTTCGGTGAGAGTTGGGCGCTGTGCAATGAGCACTGTGATTCCTTTCAGCTGAGTGTCCGCTATATGACACTCACGTGCAGAGGTATTGAGTTGTGGGAAACGGCCTCACCGGCGAGGCCCACGAGGGGCCCCGCCGGCGGTCAGAACGGGAAGGACGTCACACGCGGCGACGCTTGGGCGGGCGGCACCCGTTGTGCGCCTGCGGCGTCACGTCGTTGATCGAGCCCACCTCGAGGCCGGCGGCCTGGAGCGAACGGATCGCGGTCTCGCGGCCCGAGCCCGGCCCCTTGACGAAGACGTCGACCTTCTTCATGCCGTGCTCCTGCGCCTGGCGCGCGGCCGACTCGGCGGCGAGCTGCGCGGCGAACGGGGTCGACTTGCGCGAGCCCTTGAAGCCGACGCCACCCGAGGAGGCCCAGCTGATGACCGCACCGGTGGTGTCGGTGATCGAGACGATCGTGTTGTTGAAGGTCGACTTGATGTGGGCCTGGCCCACGGCGACGTTCTTCTTCTCTTTCTTGCGCGGCTTGCGAACGGCCGACTTGGGGGTTGCCATGTATCTCTCCCTGAATCCTGGTCAGTCGGCGCGCTTAGCGGCCGGCCTTTCTTCTGNCGGCGACNGTGCGCTTCGGGCCCCTTGCGGTGCGAGCGTTGGTCTTGG
>BADC01000529.1 GCA_000333435.1 Corynebacterium-like bacterium B27
GTCGTCGGTGCTGCGCACGCCGCCCCCGACGGTGAGCGGGATGAAGACCTGCTCGGCGGTCTGCCGCACCACGTCGTACATGGTGTCGCGCGCATCCACCGTGGCCGTGACGTCGAGGAAGGTGAGCTCGTCGGCGCCCTGCGCGGCGTAGAGCGCCGCGAGCTCCACCGGGTCGCCGGCGTCGCGCAGGTTCTCGAAGTTCACGCCCTTCACCACGCGGCCGGCCGCCACGTCGAGGCAGGGGATGACACGTACCGCGAGGCTCATCAGATCCTCGCGGCGTGAATCGGGCTGACCAGGATGGCGCGCGCGCCGACGGCGTACAACGCGTCCATCACGTGGTTCGTGTCGAGCCTCGGCACCATCGACCGAACCGCCACCCACTCCGCGTCGTGCAGCGGAGAGATGGTCGGCGACTCGATGCCGGGCGTGAGCGCCACTGCCTCGTCGAGTTGCGCCACCGGTACGTCGTAGTCCATCAGCACGTACTGGCGGGCGACCAGGACGCCCTGCAGCCGGCGAAGCAGCGTCTCGGCGCCGGGGTGCTCGGTTCCGGAGCTGATGAGCACCGCGGTGGACTCGAGGATGACCGGACCGAAGATCTCGAGGCCCGCCTTGCGCAGGGTGCCGCCGGTGGAGACGACGTCGGCCACCGCATCGGCCACGCCGAGTCGCACGGCGGACTCCACCGCGCCGTCGAGGCGGATGAGGGTGGCCGTGATGCCGTGCCGGGCGAGGAACGCCCCGACCAGACCGGGGTAGCTGGTCGCAACCCGTGCGCCCTGGAGGTCGGCCAGCTCGATCGCCGTGCCCTCAGGGCGGGCGAAGCGGAAGGTGGATTCACCGAAGTCGAGGGCGGCGGTCTCGGTGGCGGTGGACTCGGAGTCGAGCAGCAGGTCGCGGCCGGTGATGCCGACGTCGAGCGCGCCCGAGCCGACGTAGGTCGCGATGTCACGGGGGCGCAGGTAGAAAGACTCGACGTCGTTGCGCGGGTCGAGGGTGACGAGCTCCCGCGGGTCGCGGCGGCCGATGTAACCGGCCTCGGCGAGCATCTGGGCGGCGGTCTCGGAGAGCGAGCCCTTGTTGGGCACGGCGATCTTGAGCATGGGGGTCTTTCGGTGAAGAAGTGAGAGGGGGGTGGGAGGCTCTGCCGTCACAGATGTCGGTAGATGTCGGCCGGGGTGAGCCCTTTCGCCAGCATCATGACCTGCAGGTGGTAGAGCAGCTGCGAGATCTCCTCGGCCGCGTTCTCGTCGGATTCGTATTCGGCGGCCATCCACACCTCGGCGGCCTCCTCCACGATCTTCTTGCCGATCGTGTGCACACCACCGTCGAGTTCACGCACGGTGCGCGAACCCTCGGGGCGCTCGACCGCTTTCGCGGAGAGCTCGAGGAACAGCTCGTCGAATGTCTTCACGAGTCCAGGGTACCGGTGTCAGTGGGTGTGCCGGGCCGCGAGCGACCGCAGCCGGTCGACCTGCGCCGAGGCGCTCTCGGCGCCGAAGACGCTGGAGCCCGCCACGAAGGTGTCGGCACCCGCCTCGGCGGCGATGGCGATCGTGTCGTCGTTGATGCCGCCGTCGACCTGCAGCCAGACGTCGATGCCCGAAGCACGCACGGCCTGAGCGAGAACGCCGAGTTTGGGCATGGTCTCGGGCATGAACGACTGGCCGCCGAAGCCGGGCTCGACGGTCATGACGAGCACCATGTCGAATTCGGGCAGGAGCTCCAGGTAGGGCTCGACGGCGGTGCCGGGCTTGACGGCGATGCCGGCGCGGGCGCCCCGCTCGCGGAGGCTCCGCGCCACCGCAACCGGGTCGTCGGTGGCCTCGGCGTGGAAGGTGACCGAGTAGGCGCCGGTCTCGGCGTACAGCGGGGCCCAGCGCGCCGGGTCGTCGATCATGAGGTGAAGGTCGAGCGGCACGGGCGACACCTGTTGCAGTCGTTCCACCACCGGCAGCCCGATGGTGAGGTTCGGCACGAAGTGGTTGTCCATGACGTCGATGTGCGCCAGGTCGGCGTTGCTGATGCGCCCGAGCTCCGCCTCGAGGTTCGCGAAGTCGGCGGCCAGGATGCTGGGGTTGATGCGCACTACCACCCTCCGACCCTATCGCCCGCCGGCAACCGCTCCACCGCCTGCCCGGTCACCCCCGCGATCAACTCGAAGTCCTTGTCGACGTGCAGCACGATGAGCCGTTCGACTTCCGCTGTCGCGGCGGTGATGACGTCAACGACAGAGGCCGCACGATGATGGCCCCGCTCGGCGAGCATCTTCTGCACTTCGACCGCCCGCTGCTCGGCCGCCGGCGTCGACAGGACAGGGACGAGATCGAAAACCGGGTACGTCGACGCCATAGTCCGCCAGCTCTCAACCGACCGCGCGGAGACGCCGATCTCCAGTCGCGTCGCCGTGCAGACTTTGACGACGCCGCGCAGGATTCGATCACTCCACACCGTGTCGTCCGGGAGCCGAGGTATACGACTGAGCGCAGACGTATCGATGAGCCAACCGCCGGCCATCAGCTGTCACCCGACTGCTCACCGAGAAGGCCGGCGAGACGTGCGTAACCTTCGCGTCGCTCCTGTTCACTCACTGTTCGCCAGGGCGTGCGCGCCTCACGATAGAGCACCGCCGCGATGAAATCTTCGCGCGACATCTCGAGGCGCTGCGCGATCTCGTCGAGGGCGGCGACGATGTCGTCGGAGAGGTCGGAGATGATGATGTCGGTGCTGATGGCTCCCTTCGCCACCGGCGAGGTCACCACACTCATGAGGACTTCTCGGCTACGCGCACGACGCCGTTCGAGTGGCTGAGGAAGCAGCCGCGCACGACGACTCCACGGCCGGCGATCGCCGCCGCGAGGGCATGGACCGCGCGACGCTCGGCGTCGTCGAGCACGGGTTCGCCGGGCCGCTCCCAGGTCACCACGATGCTCCCCGCGCCCACCATCGCGGCGATGCCGCAGGCGCGAGCTCCGAGGTCGTCGAGTTCATTGGTGGCCGGGTCGAGGGCGAAGCCGGCGCAGGGCACGATGAGCGGCACCGGCCGGTCGTCCGGCCCGAGGAACATCAACCAGAACTGGCGACGGTCGGCCGGCCCGACCAGCGAGCTGACCAGCTCGATCACGTCGGTGTCGGAACGGATGGGAGGTTGGGCGGCGATCTGGGCCGGTGTGGTGGGGCTGTGCATGGGCTCTACGATGCTCGTCACGCGAGCGCCGCTGAGCGGTTCGGCCGAATCTGTGGACAGCGCGCTGGGCCGCGCCCATTGTGAGGAAGTGGTCGGGCGCGGTCAGAGCTTGCGGAACAGCGCCACGAACATCGCATCGGTGGTGTTGCGGTGCGGCCACAGCTGCACCGCCGCATCCGGCGCCCCGAGCACCACGGTGCCGGCGGTGACCTCGCGCAGCACCGCCTGCGTGTCGAGCTGCTCGAGCGCGCCGTCCCACCGGCGCAGCGCACCCTGAACCTGCCCGCGCGTCTCCCCCACGTGCGGGGAGCAGGTGACGTACGCCAGCAGCCCGCCGGGCTTCAGCGCTCGCACTGCGGAGTCGATCAGCTCCTGCTGCAACGCCACCAGCGCGGCGACATCGCCCGGCGTCTTGCGCCAGCGCGCCTCAGGCCGTCGCCGCAGCGCGCCGAGCCCGGTGCACGGCGCATCGACCAGGATGCGATCGAACGATTCCGGCTCCTCGGTGCCGATGATCGTGCCGTCCCGCTCCCAGACCTCCGGCGCATCGGGCAGGGCCGCCACCGCGCGCCGCACCAGCCCGGCCCGGGCGGCCACCGGCTCGTTGGCGATCACGGTGGCCCCGCCGAGCCGCGCCTCGGCCGCGAGGACGGCCGTCTTGCCGCCGGGCCCGGCGCACAGGTCGAGCCAGCGCTCGCCGCCCGTGATCGGGCGCGCCCGGGTGAGCGTGAGGGCCGCGAGTTGCGACCCCTCGTCCTGTACCCGGGCCGTTCCTTCGTGCACGGCGGGAATCCCGGCCGGTCGCCCGG
>BADC01000528.1 GCA_000333435.1 Corynebacterium-like bacterium B27
CCGAAGATGTCGCCCACGAAGCGGGAGTAGTCGGACCAGTTCATGCCGAACTGGAACTCCTGCACGATGCCGGTGACCACGCCCATCGCGAAGTTGATGAGGAACAACTTGCCGATGAACCGGGTGATCCGGAGGTAATGCTCCTTCCCGGTGCGCACCCACGCGGTCTGGAACAGGGCCACCGTGGTGGCCAGCCCGATGGTGAGCGGCACGAAGAGGAAATGGTAGATCGTCGTCAGCCCGAACTGCCAGCGCGACAGCAGGAGGGGGTCGAGGAGGTCGGTCACCTGCTCAGTATCTTTGCCGCGCCGCGCGCGGTTCGGGACCAAAGACCTGTGGGTTCGGGAACTCGCGATTTGACCACTTCGAAAGAGTGAGTGTAGAGTCACTCACATCATATCAATGGGATCACCCATTGCCCCCGATTGGAGAATCACATGTCCACATCCGCTCCGCTCTCGGCCTCGAACCCGGCAGCGCCTCTCCGTAAGCCCCGCCGGGCGCATCCCGTCGTGACCGCGTCGGCCTGGGCGGTTCCCGTCCTCGTTCTGGGTCAGTTCGCTCTCGTGGCCGTCGTCCCGGTCGCCCTGGCGGTGGTCTTCACGCTTCGCGACGCGCGCACGCGCGCACTGCGCTGGTACGCCGGGCTGCTCGCCGCAGTGTACGCCGCGCCGCTTCTGATCTGGGCCCTCAACCCCGAGCGAGCTCAGAGCCTGAGCAAGGACATCAGCCCGGTGTTCGTCGGCCTGATCGTGGCCGCCTCGGCTGCGCTGCTCGTCAAGATCTACACGCGCCGCAAGCGCTGAACCCCATTTTTTCGCCCAAACAGTAATTGATCAATCACTCACAAGGAGAATCATGAGCACCTTCACCGCAATCGATGCAGCCGCGCCCGTCGTCGTCCGACACTCCATCCTCATCGACGCTCCGCTCGACCGCGTCTGGAGCCTGCACATCAACGTCGACCGCTGGCCCGCGTGGCATAACGACATCACCGCAGCGGAGTCTACGGCCCGCTTCGCCCCGGCGCGCAGTTCACGTGGACGAGCTTCGACTTCACCGTCACGTCCACCGTC
>BADC01000527.1 GCA_000333435.1 Corynebacterium-like bacterium B27
ATGACCGAGTGATAGCTCTCCGGATGCGCGACCGGGATGCTTACGTACTCGTCGAGCGCGAAGCCCCGCACGCCGGAGAGGTCGAGGCCGGCCTGCACCCGCTCGGCGAGAGCGCGGTAGACCGGCAGCGGAGTGTCTCCGGTCGCGAGGCCCAGCACCGCATCCGGTTTCGCCGTCACCAGCCGTTCGATCGCTTCGGCCACGAGGGCTCCGGCGGCTTCCTGACTGCCGACGACGATCACTTCTGCCACGCGGCGACCTCTTCCTGGTTCTGCGGAACGGCGCCGGCTCCCGTGGGGGCGCCGACGAGGGCGGCACCCACGGCTGCCGCCGGAAAATCGACCGGCACCAGCTGCACCCGGGCGTCGAGACCGAGCGAGGCCAGGAACGGCGACTCCACCGCCCAGGATGTCAGAACCCGGCGCACCTCGTCGAGCAGCCACTCGCCGAGGTTGCTGAGCCCCCCGCCGATCATCACCACCTCCACGTCGACGGTGAGCACCAGCACCCGCACGGCGGCGGCGATGTTGTCGATGAGGAGGGAGCGGATGGCCACGGCCTCCGGGTCGCCCGCCTCGGCGGCGGCCAGCAGCGACCGCGCCGGGATGGGGTCGTCGCTCACCCATTGCCGCGCGATCGCCGACCCGGAGGCCACGGTCTCCAGGCATCCGCGTTGCCCGCAGGCGCAGAGCACGCCGTTCGGGTCGACCGGGATGTGCCCGATCTCCCCGGCAGCACCCCTGGCCCCGCGCCACAGCCGGCCGTCGATCACGAGTCCCGCGGCGAGCCCGGTGCCGAGGTTGAGGTACGCGATCGACCGCGCCGCCGGGCCAGGGCCGGCCACCGTCATGAGGTGATAGGCACCGAGCGCGGCCGCCTTCACGTCGTTCTCGACCTTCACATCGCGGCCCAGGGCCTCCCCGAGCCGCCGCCCGACATCGAGCTCGTCGAAGCCGAGGTTCACCGCGTGCCACACGCTCCCCGTGGTCACGTCGACCTGGCCCGGGATGCCGATGCCGATCGATTCGAACTCCGGCACGGGAACACCGGTGATCTCGGCGATCCGCGCCACCCCGTCCAGCGCCGTGGCGATCACCGCCTCCGGCCCGAAACCGGTGGCGAGGCGCACCCGGTCGACGATGACTCCCGTGTGGTCGACGGCCACCGCATCCGTCTTCGTTCCGCCGATGTCGAGTCCGAGCCTCATGCGCGCACCCCGCTCTCGACGAGGAAGGCCGCCAAGGCGGCGCCGACCGCCGCCGAAGCACCATGGGTCGCGATCTGCGCGGAGGCGGCGTCATCGCCCGGCCAGCCCATGTCGACCGTCACCACCCGTTCGTGCCGCTCGCGCAGCGCGTCGACGAGTGCCACCACCCATGGCCTCCGCTCATTGTCCTTGCCGATCACCAGAACGGATGCCTCGAGCGGAATATGCCCGGACCGCTCGGCCCAGTCCTCTTCAGTGACCTCGATCACCGGCAGCGCAGGCCCCATTTCGGCGAGCGCCCGGAAGGGCCCCCACGGCACCTCGCCCACGGCGATGTTCGCCACAGTGTCCACCCGCACCACCACCCAGCCGGCACCCTGCAGCGCGGCTCGCGCCCCCGGCTCGATCTCGAACGTGGACGCGATCCGCTCCGCATCCGGTAACCCCGCGCCTCCGGGCTCGCCAGGTAGCTGCAAGTGTCGCTCGGCGGGCAGGGAGGCGGCACTTGGCGCGACCTCGTTCGCGTGTTCGGCGTCACGGATGCGCCCCACGAGTCGGCGCAGACGCACGGTCGCGTCGGCGAGACGGGCGGCGGGGAGCTCCCCCGCGTCGAGCGCGGCCGACACGCGGGCGACCATCTGCTCGAGCTGCGCCTCGGTGTTCTTCGTGCCGATGCAGAGCAGGTCGCAGCCCGCGGCGAGCGCGCGAACGGCTGCCGCCGGGATGCCGATCGTGCCGCTCGCGCCGGCCATGTCGAGGGCGTCGCTCACGATCACGCCGTCGAAGCCCAGCTCGCCCCGCAGGATGTCCTGCAGCGCGACCGACGAGAAGGTCGCGGGATTCGCGGGGTCGAGTTGCGGCAGCAGGATGTGGCTCGTCATCACCGTGAGCGCTCCCGCCTGCACGGCCGCGGCGAAGGGCAGCAGTTCCCGCGCGCGCAGCGTCGCCGGCGCGACGTCGACCGTGGGCAGCGCGAGATGCGAGTCCTGCGCCGTGTCGCCGTGCCCCGGGAAGTGCTTGATGCTCGCCGCGACGCCCTGCCCTTGCAGCCCCTCGACCCAGGCGGCGCCGTGCCGGGCCACGAGTTCGGGTGAACTGCCGAAGCTCCGGATGCCGATCACCGGGTTGCGCGGGTTCGAGTTGACGTCGACGTCGGGTGCGAAGTCGAGGTTCACGCCCACGGCGCGGAGTTCTGCTCCCACCGCGGCGCCCACCGCCCGGGTGGCGTCGAGGTCGTCGAGCCGCCCGAGCACGGCGTTGCCGGGGAAGGGCGACCCGCGGTCGTAGTACAGCCGGGTGACGTCGCCGCCCTCCTCGTCGATGGCGATCAGGGCATCCGGATTCGCGGCCCGGATCGCCCCGGTCAGCGAACGCAGCTGCTCCACCGAGGTGATGTTCTCGCCGAACAGGCACACGCCCGCGAGGCCCTCAGCGAGCATCCG
>BADC01000526.1 GCA_000333435.1 Corynebacterium-like bacterium B27
CGATGTTGCTCATCAGCTTCATCACCTCGACGATGCAGAGCACCATGTCGGCGGTCACCCGGTCGCCGACCGCGACGAAGGGCGGGTCGCCGGGCTTCGGCGCGCCGTAGAACACGCCCACCATCGGCGCGGTGACGACCACCTCGTCGGCAGCCGGGGCGGCGTCCTGGGGCGGCAGACCCGCAGCCTGCGCGGGAGCCGGCGCGGCGGGCGGAACCGACGCAGCCGACGCGAGGGGCGCAGCCGCCGGCGCGGTGGCGGGAACCGGAGCCTGCACCGCGGCGGGCGCGGCACCCGCGACGGCCGACGCCGGCGCGCTCCGCTCCCCCGCCGCCTGCCGGTTGCGCGAGATGAACAGCTCCACCTCGCCGTACTTGATCGACAGCTCCCGCACGTCGTCGGTGAGGTTCACCCAGTCGACGATCGCCTGGAGTTCTTTGAGGTCGGGTGGGTCAAGCGGCATTCTCGGTGTCTCCTTCATCGTTCGAGTCGAGGTCGTCGTTGGGGTCGAGCTTGTCGAGCGTGATCTGCAGCGCGCCCGCGGTGAGCGACTGCCGGCCCGACGCACTCGTGCGGTGCAGCGACTTCACGAGGCCGAGCACCGGGCCGTACCGCTCGTCGGGGTTGCCGCCCGCGGCGACGGTGCGCTTCATCTCGTCGACCTGGGTGCCCGCGAACATCGCGCGCAGGAGCAGCAGGTCGATCGATTCATCCGGATGCCGTCGCCGCAGATCGGGCAGCATCGGCTGGATGGCTGCCGGCTCGAGCGCGATGTTCGAGGCGCCGTTGGCGATGATGGTGGCACGCAGCTCGGGCTCGATCGGCGCCAGCAGAGCGCCGTAGTAGCCGAGCACGTACTTCTTGATCTCGTTCGGCACCACGCACGCCGAGCGCACCGCGGTCGCAGCGATGGCCGCGGCCGGCGGGCGCCGGATCGTGGCCGTGACCGTGGTGGGTCCGTACTCCGGCGTCCCCTGCGCCGAGTGCCGGCAGGTGATCTGGGAGTTCTGCGGCGGCGACCCCGACGTGGTCGTCATCAGCGCGCCGCTCGACGAGCCCGTCGAACTCCTGACCATGGGCACCATCTACCCCCGGCCGTACGGCCCCGAAACAAAAGGCATCGACCCCCGTGACCACTGAACAGCAGACCCTCAGCCGACTCGACTGGGTCATCCGCAACACCCGCCTGCTCACCGCCATCGGTGACGAGTTCGAAGCGACCCGGCCGTTCGCCGGCCTCCGGATCGCCACGGGCATCCACCTCGAACCGAAGACGGCGTCGCTCCTGCTGACGCTCCGCCGCGGCGGAGCGACCGTCACCGCCACCGGAAACCTCAACTCCACGCAGACCGAGACCACCGACTTCCTGGCGGCCAACGGGGTCACCATCGTGGGCCACCAGACCCGCGACGCCGAGGTGCACCGCGGCTTCATCCGCGAGCTGGTGGCGGGGCGGCCCGACCTCATCCTCGACAACGGCGGCGAGCTCTTCGACGCCTACCTGGATGCACCGTATCCGGGCCTGCTCGGCGGCACCGAGGAGACGACGTCGGGGCGGATGCGGCTGATGCCGGTGCGCGGCCGGCTCACCGTGCCGATCTACGTCATCAACGACAGCCCGATCAAGCAGTTCGCCGAGAACCTGCACGCGGTGGGGCAGAGCGTCTTCGAGTCGTTCATGCGCATCACGAACCTCTCCACCAACGGCAAGCGGGTGACCGTGTTCGGCTACGGCGCCTGCGGCCAGGGTGTGGCCGCCAACTTCCGCTCGGCCAACGCGCTCGTCACCGTGGTCGAGAACGACCCCGTTCGCCGCCTGCAGGCCCTGCTCGACGGATTCATCGTGACCGACCGGGCTGAGGCGATCTCCTCCGCCGACGCGATCGTGACCGTGACCGGCGCGCCGTCGATCCTGACGGTCGACGACCTCCCGCTGTTCCGCGACGGCGTGGTGCTCGGAAATGCCGGCCACTTCCCGTGGGAGATCAGCCCGGAGATCGAGACCGCGGCCGAGGTGACCGGCGCCGAGGCCTTCGAGTCGGGACTGTCGGCGTTGCACCTCGGCGACGGGCGCATCGTGAACCTGATCAACCACGGGCACATGCTGAACCTCTCGGGCCCTCGGCCGCTGGGCAACTCGATCGAGTCGATGGACATCGGCTTCGCCCTGCAGGCGCGCTCGCTCGAGCACATCGCCACCGGCGGCGGCCTCCGCACCGACACGCTGGTCCCCGTTCCGCGCTCGATCGACGCGAGCGTGGCGAACGCCTTCGTGGCGCTGCGCACGAGCGCCGCCCCGGTCGAGGGCACCGCCGCGGCGCTCACCACCCCCGTCGCCTGACCTCACCGCCGACTACCGAAGCGTATTCATCCGACATTGACTACGCTTCGGTAGTCACGAGTAGGATGACTACCGATACGTAGTCGAGTGGAGGCATCGGATGCGCGCAGCGATCGCTTCGCCGCAGGACTTGGGCAACGTCGTCAAGCGGCTCCGCACCAAATACGGCCTGAGTCAGCGCGAACTGGCCGAGCGGCTCGGCACCTCACAGCGGTATGTCTATGAACTCGAGGCCGGCAAGCCGAAAACGGCCGACGACCGTTACTTCCGGCTGCTCGGGTTGCTCGGCATCCGCTTGACGGCTGAGACGACGGATGGTTGACCGCGACCTCCCGGTGCGTCTGCACGGCACCCATCTCGGCGAACTGACCGCCGACCGCGCCGGAAGGGCCGTGTTCCGCTGGTCGCCCGAGGCCGAAGAGCGCTGGGGCCTGAACTCGGCCGCGCTCAGCCGCTCACTCCGGGTCGGCTTCTCGTCGGCGGCTCAGACGGCGTCGTTCTTCGGCGGCTTGCTGCCTGAGGGGCGGCATCTCGAGCGCCTCGCTGCGGACGCCAAGGTGTCCGCCAACGATCTCCTCGGGCTCCTGGCCCACGTGGGTGCCGACCTGGCCGGCGCCCTGCAGATCGGTGATCCGCGCGCCGCTCGAGAGCCGGAGAGCTTGTCGAACGACCAGATCGATCAGCTGCTGGCCGGCGCATCCGGCTTCCTGGTCGGAGGCGGCGGGTCTGCGCTGCCGGGATTCCAGCGCAAGCTGACCCTCACGCGCGTTGACGGCCGATGGGTGCGTGGGAACGGGTCGGTGCCGTCGACCCACATCCTCAAGCCCGTCCCGCTCGATGACCGGGCAGCCGTCGAGAGCGAGCACTTCACACTGTCGGTGGCGCGCGAGATCGGTCTCTCGCCGTTCGAGACCTGGGTGGAGGAGATCGGCCCGCGCGCCGTGATCGTGGTCGAGCGGTACGACCGGCGACACGTCGGCTCGGAGATACGACGCGTGCACCAGGAGGATACCGGGCAGGCGATCGGGCTCCCCTGGGGTGGGAACGAGAAGTTCGAGCAGAATGACGCCCGAGCGTCGCTCGCATCCGTTGCCGCCCTACTCGACCCTGGCCGCACGGTGTTCGCGCCCGCCCTGCCCGACACGGAGAAACTCCTGCGGTACACCACACTCAACGTGGCGGCCGGGAACACCGACGCGCACGCCAAGAACTTCTCGCTCCTCCACGATGAAGACGGTGGCACGTCTCTTGCGCCGTTCTACGACGCCGCCCCGCTCGCGCTGGCCTACGGCGCGACCCAAGCGCTCTCGATGCGCGTGAACGGACGCTGGCACCAACCCGACATCACCCGAGACGACCTCGTCGCTGAAGCGGTGGCATGGGGCCTGACGCAGTCACGCGCTACGGAGGTCGTCGATGACACGCTCGAGCGAATCATCGAAGCTACTCGAACGGTACAGGCGCATTCCTCGATCGCGGCGCACATCCCTGGCTACATCCGCGAGCAGGCCAAGAACCTGGCCGGCGGCAGGGCGGCCCGGATCAGCTCGGTGATCCCTCTGATGGCGCAGAAGCGGATCGGGTCGCCCCAACCCCGATGACCTCGTCGAGCCAGTCGAACATGCGCTGCTCGGTGAGGGCGCGGGCGAGGGGCTGGCAGTGGAAGTTGGCGCCCTCCGCCGCGGTGAACGGCACGACGGTCGAGACGGCGGGGGCGAGATCGGCGAGTTGCCGGGACTGGCCGGGCCAGAACTGCTCGTCTTCGGGCTCCGTGATGAGCAGCGGCGTGGTGATGGCGGCGGCGACCGCGGTCAGGTCGTAGGCGCGGACCGCCTCGATCGTCTCGGCGTAACCGCCCCCGCCGTAGGGCCGGGCCCGGAAGGTCCACGTGCGTGCCGTACCGGGCGCGAGCTTGAGACCGAGCGCCATCTCGCGGTCGAACTTCGCGTCGTTCTTCTCGTCGAGCAGCTTCAGCAGGCTCTTCGGCAGGTGCGACGTCCACGACGTGGAGACGTTCACCACCCCCGGGTCGGCGATGGCGGCCGCGAAGCGGTGCTCGAACGCCAGCGCGCGCGGCACCCAGTAGCCTGCCTGGCTGATGCCGTACACGGACACCCGGTCGGCATCCACCCCACCGTGCCCGAGCACGAAGTCGAGCACCGGGGTGAGCACCGCCTCCCAGTCGGGCCGGAAGGTCGTGCCGCGCTCGAACAGCATCGACTGCTGGCCCGGACCGTCGAACACGAGGGCGTCGTAGCCACGTCGGAGCGCACCCGAGACGGCGCTCCCCCAGAGGGCCGCGAGCGAGCCGTCGCTGCCGTTCACCACCACGAGCAGCGGATGCGCGTCCCCCTCCGCCGCGCTCCGGAAGTAGTAACCCGGGAGCGTCGTGCCCTCGTACGGGATCTCGACGCTCCGCGCATCCACCGACGTGGTGGCGACGAACCGCTCCCACGCCCGGCGCTGCTTCGTGAAGGTCGGCAGCAGCTGGTCGGACGAGTCGAGCGCCGCCACGGCATTCACGGCCACACCGTAGTAGGCCGATGCGCGCAGGTAGGCCGAGGCCGCGCTCTCGTGGTGGCCGGCCGCATCCGCCGCATCCGCGATGCCGGTCACGCGGTCGCCGAGATCGTGCCAGGCGGCGAACCACTTCTCGTGATCGTTCTTGCCGATGCCCTGCACCGCCGCCAGCACCTCGCCGGTGTCGGATGCGCCCGAATACGCCAGCCCCAGCACGCAGCGGATCTCGAAATCGTAGTCGGGGTTCGCCGAGAACCCTGACGTGAAGGTCTCCGATGCTTTCACCATGACCCCAGTCTGCCGACCCGCGCGCCCGGAGGGAATGGTCAGACGATGACCGGGTCCCAGGTGGGCTTGTTCGCGAACGCATCGAGGTAGTAGTCGAGCTCGGCGAGCATGCTCGCCGCCTCCTCGTCGACCACGACGGTGGCTCGCGGATGCAGCTGGATGGCGGATGCGGGCACGCTGGCCGTCAGCGGCCCCTCGACGGCGGCGGCCACCGCATGCGCCTTGACCGCCCCGAAGGCGAGCAGCACGAGCCGCTTGGCGCGCAGGATCGTGCCGAGCCCCTGGGTGATGCTGTGGATCGGTACCTCGTCGACCGAATCGAAGAAGCGCGCGTTGTCTTCGCGGGTCTGGCGCGTCAGTGTCTTCACCCGGGTGAGCGACGCGAACGACGAGCCCGGCTCGTTGAAGCCGATGTGCCCGTCGGTGCCCACGCCGAGGATCTGCAGGTCGACCCCGCCGGCCGCCCGGATGGCCGCCTCGTACCGCTCCCCCGCCGTCTCGATACCGAGCGGGCGGCCGTCCGGCACGTNACCGCGCCG
>BADC01000525.1 GCA_000333435.1 Corynebacterium-like bacterium B27
GGAGCGGTGCTCACCTTCATCCTCGCGGTGGGCTACTACATCACTCCCGTGCTCCTCGGCGGGCCCGCCGACCAGCCGATCGCGGTGCTGATCGAGAACGCCGTGCAACAACGCGGCGACTGGGGCACCGCCGGAGCGCTGGCCACCCTCGTGCTGATCGCCGTGGTCGTGCTGCTCGCAGCAGGCTGGGGCGTGCTGGCCCGTGCGTTCCTCTCCCGAAAGGAGAACTGATGGACCAGACGCGGTCGGGCCTCAGCGTGCGACGACGGTGGTGGATCATCCCCACCGTGCTCATCGTCGTGCTGCTCCTGCTGCCCTCACTCGTCGTCATCCCGATGAGCTTCAGTCCGAGCGAGATCCTCACCTTCCCCCCGACCGGGTTCAGCCTCGCCTGGTACCAGAACTTCATCGACGACCCGCAGTGGACGCGGTCGATGGGCAACAGCTTCGCCGTCGCTCTGACCACCGCGGTGTTCGCCGCCCTCATCGGCACGCCCGCCGGCATCGCGCTCGGCTTCCGCAAGTGGCGGGGGCAGGGCATCGTGCTCGCGCTGCTCGTCTCACCGGTGATCGTGCCCCCTATGGTCGTCGCCATCGGCATGTACGTGACCTACGCCCAGTTCGACCTGACGGGGTTCTGGGGTCTCGTCGCAGCGCACACCATGCTCGTCACCCCGTTCGTCGTGGTCACGGTGATGGCGTCGGTGGCGCAGATCAACCCCGCCGCGGCCGACGCAGCGCGGAGCCTGGGGGCGTCGCCGGCCACCGTCATCGCGCGCATCCTGCTCCCCCTGGCGGTACCCGGCGTCGTCTCGGGCATGCTCTTCGCGTTCGTGACGTCGTGGGACGAAGTGGTCGTCGCGCTCTACCTCACCGACCCGGGCTTCAAGACCCTCCCGGTGGTGATGTGGGACCAGCTGCGCGAGCGCGTCGACCCGACGGTGGCCGCCATCGCCACCATCCTGCTTCTCATCACCATCCTCATCATGATCATCGTGCTGCTGCGCGGAAGGAGACGAAACGTTGGCGATTGATGCCACATCCGTGACTCTGCGGAACGTCACGAAGGCCTACGGCAAAGCCGTCGCGGTCGAAGGGATCGACCTCACCATCGAGAAGGGCGAGTTCATCTCGATGCTCGGCCCGTCGGGCTCGGGCAAGACCACCACGCTCAAGATGATCGCGGGGTTCGAAGCGCCGAGCTCGGGCCAGATCACCTTCGACGGCGACGACGTCACGGCGGTCGCCCCGGAGCGGCGGAACATCGGTGTCGTCTTCCAGAACTACTCCCTCTTCCCGCACCTGAGCGTCGGGCAGAACGTGGCCTTCCCGTTGAAGATGCGCAAGGTGCCCGCCGCCGAGCGGGCGAGGCGGGTGGCGGATGCACTGGCTCTCGTCGAGCTCGCCGGCTACGAGCGCCGCCGCCCCGATTCGCTGTCGGGCGGCCAGCAGCAGCGCGTCGCCATCGCTCGCGCACTCGTGTTCGAGCCGGCCCTGCTCGTCATGGACGAACCGCTCGGCGCGCTGGACCGTCGCCTGCGCGAGGTCATGCAGCTCGAGATCAAGGCGCTGCACGAACGGCTCGGCGTCACCGTGATCTACGTGACGCACGACCAGGAGGAGGCGCTGACCATGAGCGACCGCATCGTGGTGTTCAGCCAGGGCCGGGTGGAGCAGGTCGGCACCCCGCGGGAGATCTACGACGAGCCCGCCACCGATTTCGTGGCCGACTTCGTGGGCGAGTCGCTCGCGCTCTCCGCGGAGTGGACGGGTAGCGACGTCGTCGCCGGCGCACTCGGTGCGCTGCCGATCGCCGCCCCGCCGCTCCCGGGCGGGCGGGTGCGGGTGCTCTGGCGGGCGCACGCGATCAGCCTCGCACCGAGCGGGCAGGCCAACGAGATCCGGCTGAACGCACGCGTCCTCGCCAGCGGGTATGCCG
>BADC01000524.1 GCA_000333435.1 Corynebacterium-like bacterium B27
CCGCGCGACCGGGTGATGGCGATCGGCGACGGGCGCAACGACATCGACATGTTCCGCTGGCGGGGGAGTCGGGGCGCGCGGTCGCGATGGGCCAGTCGCCGCGCGACGTGATCGACGTGGCGACGGAGGTCACCGCATCCGTGCACGACGACGGCGTCGCGGCGACTCTCGCCACCCTCTGACCCGCTGCCGAAACTCCGTCGTTTCGGCGGGCGCGGTGCCGCGGGCGGTATGCTCGTGGCTGGTTGCGGCGCTCCGGCGGCGCACCGGGAGGGCTGTCCGAGCGGCCGATGGAGCCAGTCTTGAAAACTGGTGAGGTGTTAAAGCCTTCTAGGGTTCGAATCCCTAGCCCTCCGCAGAGGAGCACCGCCTGTTTTGCCGCCACCACTACGGCAGCTCAGCCCCGGCGGCAGCGGCGCGCACCGCATCGACCAGGGCGCGCAGGTGCGGGCGGCGGTCGGCGCCGGGCCGCACCGCGAGCGACAGCACCCACGGCGGGATCGCGTCGCTGAGCGGCACCCGCACGCAGCCGGCCGTGTCGACCATGTCGGGCACGACCGCCACCCCGAATCCCGCCGCCACGCACGGCGCGACGTTCGGCAGGTCGGCGAGCTCGGCGGCGATGTGCCGCACGATGCCCCGCTCCAGGAGCGCCCGATCGAGCTGCACGCGGTTGCCGAACCCCGGCAGCACGTCGACCCAGTCCTCCTCCGCGAGCTCGGCGAGCGACACCGCCGGCGCCCCCGCCAGCCGGTGCCCCTCCGGCAGCACGGCCACGAACGGCACGGTGACGAGCGGCCACGAGTCGAGCCCCGGCGGTGTCGGTATCGCCGTGAACGCGACGTCGAGACGACCGTGCACCAGGTCGTCGAGCAGCCCGGTCGACCCCGTCGGCGAGGCCACCAGCTGCACGTCGACCAGCGGATGCGCGCGCCGGAACCCCCCGAGGATCACCGGCAGATCGAACACCCGCATCGCCGCGAAGGTGCCGATGCGCACCCGCCCGCGCAACCCCGCCCCCGACTCGGTCGCCACCTGCCGCAGCTCCGCCACGTCGTCGACGAGCGACCGCGCGAGCGGCAGCAGCACCTCTCCCGCCGGCAGCAGTTCCACCGTCTTGGTGGTGCGCTCGAGCAGCCGCACACCGAGTTCGCCCTCGAGGCTCCGCAGCCCCGCCGAACACCGTCGACTGTGCGACGAACAGCCGTTCGGATGCGCGGGTCACGCTCCGCTCGTCGGCCACCGCGACGAAGTACTCGAGCAGACGGGTCTCCATGGCCCTCATCATAGATGAAACCGATCAATCTCATCACAATAATTCGGTTGACTCGATGAAAGGGTGAGCCCATCCTGGGTTCATGTCCACCA
>BADC01000523.1 GCA_000333435.1 Corynebacterium-like bacterium B27
GACCTCGAGCACCAGCGATTTCTCCACCTCGCGCACCGGGCCGAAACGCTGGACGGTATGGTTGCGCACGAAGCGATCTAGGCCCTTCAATTCCTCGTCGGTGAAGCCCGAATAGGCCTTACCGACCGGCAGCAGTTCGCCGCCGTCCTCGGGCGGGGCGGTCCAGCAGCCGAAGGTGTAATCCGAATAGAAACTGGA
>BADC01000522.1 GCA_000333435.1 Corynebacterium-like bacterium B27
GTTTGCCCCTGAAAGCTGGGAGGCCGCCTCGATCCCGCTGAGCAACTGGGTTCTGCTCGTTATAGTGGTCGCATGGAATGGCTCATCCCGGTAATCATCGTCGTCGTGATCCTCGCGATCATCGGTATCTACCTCTGGGCGACGTACAACTCGCTCGTCACGCTGAACGTGCGGGTCGACGAGGCCTGGAGCGACATCACCGTGCAGCTGAAGCGGCGTGCCGATCTGCTGCCGAACCTCATCGAGTCGGTGAAGGGCTACGCCGCGCACGAGAAGGCGGTGTTCGAGAACGTCACCAAGGCACGTGCCGAGACGCTGTCGGCGCAGGGGCCGGCCCAGGCATCCGTCGCGGAGAACCACATGCAGCAGGCCCTGAAGTCGATCTTCGCGGTCGCGGAGGCCTACCCCCAGTTGCAGGCGAGCCAGAACTTCCTGCAGCTGCAGGCCGAGATCGTCGACACCGAAGACAAGGTGCAGGCCTCGCGCCGGTTCTACAACGGCGGGGTGCGGGAGCTCAACACCAAGATCAAGGTGTTCCCGAACACGCTGTTCGCGCGCAACCTCGGTTTCACCGAGCGCGAGTTCTTCGAGGTCTCCGACGTCGCGGCCATCGCCGAGCCGCCGCGCGTGCAGTTCTAACCCGCTGACGGGTCCATGTATTCAGCGATAGCCAAGAACAAGCGCAACACCGTCTTCATCATCGCGCTGTTCCTCCTCATCATCGGCGGCCTCGGGTATCTGGCGAGCGTCATCTACGGCAACCTGTCGATCGTCATCATCACGGTGGTGGTCTCAATCGGGTACGCGCTCATCCAGTACTTCGCCGCCAGCGGGCAGGCGCTCGTGATGAGCGGGGCGCGCGAGATCCAGAAGCGCGACAATCCGCGGCTGTGGCGCGTGGTCGAGAACCTGTCGATCACCACGGGCACGCCGATGCCGAAGGTGTACATCATCAACGACCCGGCGCCCAACGCGTTCGCAACCGGGCGGGACCCGCAGCACGCGGTCGTGGCGGCGACGACCGGTCTCCTCGACATCATGGACGACGCGGAGCTCGAGGGCGTCATGGCGCACGAGATCGGCCACGTGCGCAACTACGACATCCGGGTGTCGATGATCGTGTTCGGCCTCGTGGTGGCCGTGGGGTTCATCGCCGACATGTTCCTGCGGATGGCGTTCTTCGGCCGAAACAACAACAACCAGAACCCGATCGTGCTGGTGTTCGGTCTCGCCGCCATCATCGTGGCGCCGCTCGTGGCGACGGTGGTGCAGCTGGCCGTGTCCCGGCAGCGCGAGTACCTCGCGGATGCGACCGGTGCGATGACGACGCGCCACCCCGACGCGCTCGCCTCCGCCCTCGAGAAGCTGGCCGCCTACGGCCGGCCGATGCAGCGCCAGGGCACGTCGATGTCGCACATGTGGATCGCCGACCCGAAACAAGCCGGCATCATCGACAGGCTCTTTCTCACCCCACCGCCCATCCC
>BADC01000521.1 GCA_000333435.1 Corynebacterium-like bacterium B27
ATCGTGAGGGCGCATCCGGTGCCGGTGCCGCAGCCGACGTCGCCGAACTGGCGCGTTATGTGCAGGGCCGCGTGCTCGCCGAGTTCGGCGTGCTGCTGCAGCCCGAGCCCGTCTTCCTCGGGCACGAACTCTGACGGGGAGTCCGGCCGGCTGCCGGCGGCGCGGTCAGCGGATGCCGACGTAGAACCGCGACTCGTCGCTGCGGTGCAGCCCGCGGTAGAACTCGAACGGGCGCCCCTCCTGGTCGAAGGCGACCGATTCGATGCTGAGCGCGGGGGCACCCGCAGCCAGCTCGAGCAGGTCGGCGGACTCGGGCTCGGGGATCACGGCGCGGAGCCAGCGGTCGGCGTTGCCGGGCACGATGCCGTGGGTGCGGCGCAGGTAGTCGTAGAGCGAGCGGTTCTCGAGCGGTGCCCGTTCGAGCCCCGGCGCGATGGCCTTGGGCAGCACGGTGTCGACGAGGAGCCACG
>BADC01000520.1 GCA_000333435.1 Corynebacterium-like bacterium B27
GGGCGGACGTGTTGCGGTCACGCGAGCGAGGTCATCGCGTGGTCGGAGAGGGAAGCGCACCCTGCCACGGTACGTCGGGCTGGGCCTCGGGCGCGGGAGGCGCGCTCGCGGTGTCCGTGCCGCCGGCGGCGGGGGTTCCCGACGCCCCGGCGGCGCCTGCGGCGACCGTCGGGGGCGTCAGGAGGGAGTTCGGCACGAGCGCCTGACCGCCCGTGACCGAAGAGCCGGCCGCCGCGACGGGCGAGCCGAGCACCGCTCCGTCGGAGAGGCGCAGGTAGACGGGGGCGCTGTTGGCCACCATGCCGAGCGACTCGGCGCTGGCCGCGAGGTTCTGCGGCGAGGAGAGCTTGTCGAACTGTTCGGTGAGCACCTGGTTGCTGCGGTCGAGCTCTTTCTGCTGCGACTGCAGCGAGGAGATCTCGTAGGCGCCGTCGGAGAGCCCGATCGACAGCAGCAGCTGGGTCACCACGATGGCGAGCACCCCGGTCACCACCACGGCCGCGTAGGCGAGCTTCGGTCGCGCCCGCTTCTGCGTGCGGGTGGGCACGATCTCGATGTGCCGGGTGATCTCCGGCAGATCGGCGAGCGGATGCGCGTCCGCTCCCCCCTGCGGAGCGGTCGCGGCGGCGGCCGCAGCACCGCCGAGGGCGGTTCGCGGGCGAGCCATGTAGGCGCCGGCCAGATTCGTCACGCGATCCTCCTGATCTTCTCGGCCGCGCGGAGCCGCACGGGGATGGCCCGCGGGTTGCGCGCGCGCTCCTCGTCGTCGGCGAGTTCGGCGCCGCGCACGAGCAGTTTGAGCTCGGGGCGGTGTTCGGGCAGTTCGACCGGCAGGCCGGCCGGTGCGGTGGACTGGGCGCGCGCCTGCAGCTCGCGCTTCACGATGCGGTCTTCGAGCGACTGGAAGGCGAGCACCACGATGCGGCCGCCCACGACGAGGGCGTCGATGGCCCGCGGGAGGGCGCGCTCCAGCACCGCGAGTTCCGCGTTCACCTCGATGCGCAACGCCTGGAACACCCGCTTCGCCGGGTGGCCCTGGTTCGAGAACTTCGCCGGGGTCGCGGCCTGGATGATGTCGACCAGCTGACCGGAGCGGAGGATCGGGCCGTGGGCGCGCTCCGCCACGATGCGGCGGGCGTAGCGGTCGGCGAGCTTCTCCTCGCCGTAGTCACGGAAGATGCGGCGGAGGTCGGCCTCGGAGTAGGTCGCGACGATCTCGGCGGCGGTGAACTCCGCCGTGTCGTCCATGCGCATGTCGAGCGGCGCATCCTTCGAGTAGGAGAAGCCGCGCTCGACCTGGTCGAGCTGCATCGACGAGACGCCGAGGTCGAACAGGATGCCGTCGACCGCGTCGATGCCGAGGCTCTCGAGCGCCTCGTCGATCTCGTCGTAGGTGCAGTGCACCAGGTCGATGCGGGAGGCATAGGGCTCGAGCCGCTCGCCGGCCAGACGGAGGGCGTTCGGGTCTCGATCGAGGCCCACGAGGTGCAGTTCGGGGAACGCGCGCAGAAAGGCCTCGGAGTGACCCCCGAGGCCGAGCGTGCAGTCGACGAACACGGCGCCGGGTCTGCCGAGTGCCGGCGCGAGCAATTCGAGGCAGCGCTCGAGCAGCACGGAGGTGTGGATCTCGGAGAAGTCGGTCATGAGCATCCGCTGCATCCGGTTCGTGCCCCCTGATCCCCATCCATTCCGACCTGGCGCCGGGGAAGTGCGCCAGGGCTCGAACGGCTGGGAGTCAGGGGCCACGACTCAGAACAGGCCCGGGATCACCTCCTCGTCGGTCTCGGAGAAGGCGGCCTCCTGGGCCGCGAGGTAGTTGTTCCAGGCCTCCGCGTCCCAGATCTCGGCGCGGCTGCCCGCACCGATCACGACGAGATCGCGGTCGAGTTTCGCGTAGCTGCGGAGCGCGGCCGGCACCGTGACGCGGTGCTGCTTGTCGGGCGTCTCGGCGCTGGCGCCGGAGAGGAACACGCGGAGGTAGTCGCGCGCCTGCTTGCTGGTGACCGGAGCCTGCCGGATCTTCTCGTGCAGCTCTTCGAACTCACGCGTCGAGAACACGTAGATGCAGTTCTCCTGGCCGCGGGTCATGACGACTCCCCCGGCCAGTTCGTCGCGGAACTTCGCCGGCAGGATGATGCGCCCTTTCTCGTCGAGCTTGGGGGCGTAGGTGCCAAGGAACATCACCCTCCCCTTCGCTCGATCGGCCGGCATCGTGGGCCGTTGCTCCACTTTACTCCACTCTCCACCACCAATCAACGGATTCGGCCTGTTGGGCGCGCCGTAGCGCATCCACAGCCCAGTAACGACGCGGAATCACCAGGTGGAGGGAAATGGAGGGAGTAAGAGCGTCCGGGGCGCCCGCGGACACAAAAAAAGACCGGCCCGAAGGCCGGTCTTCATCGAGGGGAGCGAAGTGGAGGGTCAGTCCTCGCGGTCGTCGCGACGCTCCCAGCGGTCATTCAAGCGGTCCATGAACCCGGACTTGTTCGACGACGCCGAGCCGGAGCTGCGCGCCGCGCCCGAGGCGCCGGATGCACCGGCCGAGCCGCTCGCGGTCGCGGGCCCACCGCGGCCGCGCTTGCTCCGCCGGAGCGCGAGCAACACTCCGCCGAACATGATCACGAAGCCGACCAGCCCGATGACCGGCTGATGGAAGATGACGCCGCCGATGACGATACCGAGGCCGAGGATTCCCACGAGGATGCCCAGCACCAAGGCGCCGTAGTTCAATCGACCCCGGCCACCGCCGACGGCCGACACGAAATCGGCATCGTTGTGGTAGAGGCTGCGCTCCATCTCATCGAGGAGTCTCTGTTCTTGCTCCGAAAGCGGCATCCTATTTCACCTCAGGCTCGGGACCGATGCGTGGTAGTGCTGATTGTAGTGCGCGCAGTCTGGCTAGGCTAGGCGGGTGATGGAAAGCCCGCGCCTGGTCAATCTCGTCGACGCACGAATCACCGAATTCCTTGCATCTCGTGATTCCATTGTCGTCCGCATCGCGCCCGAGCTCCGTCCCTTCGCGCAGTTCTCAAGGGATCTTCTCAGCGGCGGAAAACGGTTCCGCGCCCAGTTCTGCTACTGGGGCTGGCGCGCCGTCTCGCCGGCGAACACCGCGACCGCCGTGCCGGGCGAAGCAGAGCTCGACGCCCTCGTCGATCTGTGCGCCGGACTCGAGCTCTTCCACGCCGCAGCCCTGGTGCACGACGACATCATCGACAACTCCGACACCCGGCGCGGGATGCCCGCGGCGCACCGCCGCTTCGAGTCGCTGCATCACGAGGAGAATTGGCGCGGGCCCGCGCGCAGCTTCGGTGAGGGCAGCGCCATCCTGTTGGGCGACCTCCTCCTGGCCTGGAGCGACGAGCTGATCTCGCGGGCGGTGTTGCACGCACCGTCGGTGCAGACGCTCAGCGCCACCCGCGAGGCCGTCGACGTCATGCGCACCGAGGTCACGCTGGGCCAATACCTCGACCTGCTCGAGGAGCGCGCCTGGGCCACCGTCGATCCGGCTCGGTCGCTCGAGCGGGCCGAACGGGTCATCGTCTACAAGTCGGCCAAGTACAGCGTCGAGGCCCCGCTCGTGATCGGCGCCTCACTGCGGGGCGCGTCCGCGCTGCAACTCGACGCCCTGCGCCGCTTCGGCCTGCCGCTCGGCATCGCGTTCCAGCTGCGCGACGACGTGCTCGGGGTGTTCGGCGACGCGGAGCGCACCGGCAAGCCGAGCGGTGACGACCTGCGCGAGGGCAAGCGCACCGTGCTCGTCTCGCTCACCCGAGCCAAGCTCGATCCGTCCGCCCGGCGCCTGTTCGACGAACTGATCGGCGACCCCGACCTCGACGACCGGCAGATCCGGATGCTGCAGCAGACCATGCGCGACACCGGGGCGCTGTCGACCGTCGAGTCGATGATCGCCGAGCGCGTTCAGGACGCTCTGGCCGAACTCGAGCGGGCGCCGATCGGCGACACGGCGTGCGCCGAGCTCGCATCGTTCGCGCGCCGCATCACGCAGCGCGAGAACTGACGCGGGGAGCGCGGCCTGACGCGAGAGCTCAGAACGCGAGCGCCTGCGCCACCCGGCGCACCTCGGTCTTGCGGCCGGCGCGCAGCGCCTCGATGGGCGGCACGTCGAGCAGATCGTTGGGCGAGAGCAGCCAGTCCACGATCTCGTCGTCGCTGAAGTGGTTGTCGGCGAGCAGGATGACCGTGCCACGGAGCTCGGTCAACGG
The DNA here is from genome assembly GCA_000333435.1 of Corynebacterium-like bacterium B27. Lineage (GTDB taxonomy): Bacteria > Actinomycetota > Actinomycetes > Actinomycetales > Microbacteriaceae > Herbiconiux. The sequence goes on from BADC01000520.1 coordinate 4,227, forward strand.
CTCCCCGTCTTTGAGGAAGCTGGCCGGCACCGAGAGCACGCCGTCGCGACGGGTGGCGACGAGGTGGCGATCCTCGATCAGGCGGCGCACCTTGCTCGGTGTGAGCCCCAGGAGATCGACGAGGTCGGGAACGGTCAACCACTCGGTGGTGGGCAGATCAGTCACGCATCAAGATTGCCACGCATCCGCGTCGACCGGGCAATCCCGTTCCGTCACGAAAAGATAAAGATGGGTGTCGGAACCGCATCCACTCGGTGTCTATGCGGCTAAGTGGATATCGCGCTCCCTAAACTCGAAGCGTGACCACCGCCCCTCCCGATCCCATGATCGGACGTCTCATCGACGGCCGCTATCAGGTGCGGTCGCGCATCGCGCGGGGCGGCATGGCGACGGTGTACCTCGCCACCGATCTGCGGCTGGAGCGCCAGGTCGCGATCAAGATCATGCACGGCCATCTGGCCGACGACGCCGTGTTCAAAGAGCGCTTCGTGCAGGAGGCCCGCTCGGCAGCCCGGCTCGCGCATCCGAACGTCGTGAACGTGTTCGACCAGGGCCAGGACAGCGACATGGCCTACCTCGTCATGGAGTACCTGCCCGGCATGACGCTGCGCGACCTCCTGAAAGACCGCCAACGGCTCACCACCGAGCAGACGGTCGATGTGATGGACGCGGTGCTCGGCGGCCTCGCCGCCGCCCACAAGGCCGGCCTCGTGCACCGCGACCTCAAGCCCGAGAACGTGCTGCTGGCCGACGACGGGCGCATCAAGATCAGCGACTTCGGTCTGGCCCGGGCGGTCTCGGCGAACACCGCCACCGGGCAGGCGCTGCTCGGCACCATCGCCTATCTCTCCCCCGAGCTCCTCACCCGGGGCACGGCCGAT
>BADC01000519.1 GCA_000333435.1 Corynebacterium-like bacterium B27
ATCACGAGCGGCAGCAGGTAGGCGTTCCAGCTGCTGAGGAAGACGAGCAGACCCGCGGCCCCGAGACCCGGCCGCACGAGCGGGAGCCCGACCGAGAGGAACAGCCGGAGTTCCCCCGCGCCATCCAGCCGGGCCGCGTCGAAGAGCTCCTCCGGCAGCTGCGAGAAGTATTGCCGCAGCAGGAAGAGCACCAGCGCGTTGGCGGCGAGGGGCAGGATGACGGCGAGCCAGGTGTTGAGCAGCCCGAACTGGCGCATGATCGCGAATTGCGGCAGCACGGTGGCGTACTCCGGCACCGCGAGACTGGCGAGGATGAGGGCGAACAGCACGGTCTGCCCGCGGAACCGGTAGCGCGCGAAACCGAACGCCGCGAGCGTCGCCACCGCCAGCCCCAACCCCGTCGTGAGCAGGGCGATGCCCAGGGTGTTGAGCATCCAGCGCGGAATGCTCGACTGGAACGCCGCCACGTAGTTGTTGAGCGTGAGCCCGGTCGGCACGAGCGAGGGGTCGCCGAGCTCGCTGGTCGGGCGCAGCGACGACAGCACCAGCCAGTACAGCGGCAGGGCGCAGCCGACGGCGATGATCGCGAGCGCCACGATCGTCACCACGCGCGCGGAGAGGGATGGTCTAAGCACGGTCGTCGCTCCTCAGCAGTCGGTTGGCGAGCAGCGTGCTGGCGATGATGCAGGCCGCGAGCACGACGGATGCCGCGGCGCCTCGCCCGAGGCTGAACTCGTCGAACGAGGCCTGGAAGATGTACATCACGGCGGTCAGCGTCGAGCGCGCTGGGCCGCCGTCGGTCAGCACGTTGGGTTCGGCGAACAGCTCCCACGAGGCGATGCTCGCCGCCACCAGCACGAACAGGATCACGGGTTTCAACAGCGGCAGCGTCACGTACCAGAAGCGTTTGAACGCCCCGGCGCCGTCGATCGCGGCCGCCTCGTGGATGTCCTCCGGGATCGACTGCAGCCCCGCGAACAGGATGATCGCGTAGTAGCCGGCCACCCGCCAGATGCGCAGGGCCACGATCGCCCAGGGCGCGATGTGCGCATCCGTGAGGAAGCCGACCGGGCCGAGACCGACCTGTGCGAGCAGGCCGTTGAGCAGCCCGATGTTGTCGTCGTAGAGCAGGTCGAAGATGAGCGCCACGGCGATCAGCGACATCGTGATCGGCGCGAAGATCAAGATCTGCACGGCGTTCACGGCGCCCTTCCGCAGCTGCTTCAGCAGCACGGCGATGAAGATGGTGAGCGGCATCAGCACCAGCAGGAACCCGCCGAGCATCAGCACCGTGTTGCCCATGGCCTTGCCGAAGATGGGGTCGGAGAGCACGTCGGTGAAGTTCGCGATACCCACCCACGACGGCGGCAGGCCGAGCGGCCAGTCGACGAACGCCATCGCCAGGGCGAGCACGATCGAGCCGGCCCCGAACGGCAGGAACAGCAGGAAGAACGGGGCGATGAAGAGGTAGGGGGCGGACCGCGGATGCCGGCGAGCCGGCTTGCGCTTGATGCTCACCGGCATCCGTGTCGTCGTCATTCGCTCTTCAGCTCCTGCAGGGCCTGGTCGATCGCATCCTGCGGGCTGAGGTCGCCGGCGAACGCCTTGTCGACGGCGTCGGTCAGCGCCGAGGAGGTCTGCGGCCAGTTGAGGTAGTTCGTGGCCGGGTAGGGCACGCTCTTGAGGTCCTCGATCACGGTCTGGCCACCGAAGTACGGGTCGGCCTTGTCCTGGTCGAGCACGCCCTCGGGGGCGTCGTAGGCCACGATGCCCAGCGTGTCCTGCTGCGCCTTCAGGCCCTCGTCGCTCAGCCACCACATGAGCAGGTCTTTGGCGCCCTGCTGGTTCTTGGCCGCCTTCAGCCCGATGTACATGCTGCCGCCGAACGCACCCGTCATCTGCTTGTCGCCGGCCTTCCACTTCGGCCAGGTGACGAGCTCCCAGTCGCCGGACTGCTCGGGCACGTTCTGCTGCAGGTTCGTCGACCCGACGCCGAAGTTCATGCCCCAGCCCACGACGGTCTTGTTGCGGATGGCGTCCCACCAGGTGGGGTCGGTCCAGATGCCGTGATAGACGAGGCCCTGCTTGTCGAGGTCGACCAGGAACTCGAGGGTGTCGGCGGCGAGCTCGGGGTCGGCCGAGAGGTTGCCGTCGTCATCCCACCAGGTGCCACCGCGCGACTGGTAGAAGGCGTTGAAGTAGTTGAAACCGTTGGTGCCGGGCGGCTGGATGAACAGGTACTGCGTGCCGCCCGAGGCGTCCTTGAGCTTCTTCGCCACGTCGACGATGTCGTCCCAGGTCGGGTCGTCGGGGATCGACAGGCCGTGCTCGGCGAGCGCCGCCTTGTTCACCCAGAGGCCCATGTTACCCGGGCCCATCGTGAAGGTGTTGAGCTCATCGCCCGTGCCCACCAGGGTGCCCTCGGCGAACTTGTCCTTGATCGGTTCGAGCTCCGCGGTCATGTCCAGGAACTGCCCGGTCTTCAGCAGGCCGCCGGCGTCGCGCGGGGACAGCTGCACCACATCCGGCAGCCCCGATCCGCCCTGCAGGGCGACGACGAGGCGCTGCACCATGTCGGCGGACGGGATCTGCACGATGTTGAGGTCGTAGTCGGGATAGGCCGCGGCGAAGCCCTCTTGCAGCTTCGGTGGCGTCTTGCTGTCGAAGGCCCACACGGTGAGCTCTTTGACGGCCGGGGCGCCGCTCTCGGTGGGGCCGTCGCTCGAGGCCGGCGCGGAGCAGGCCGTCAGCGCGACCGCCACCCCCAGCGCGACGGCACCCAGGGCGCCCCGGATGATTCGGGATCTCTTCATTGATTGCTCCTCCTTGAGCAGTGTGCAGGAATCTGGTGCGGATGGTGTGGGTCGGACTTAGATCAGACAATCTGTTGCTGTTATCTGATGACTTAAACCTAGGATCTGATCTATTAATCGTCAAGAGCCAGTTTTGAGGGGACGATGAGGGTCTGGGTTCGCCACACCTCCTCCCGTCCGGCACTGTCCACGGCCGACCAGCTGACGGCGTGCGTGCCACTGGTGAGGGTCAGCCGTCCGTCGACGGGTGTCACGGACACGCCGTCGACCGTCACCCGCGGATTCACGCCGACCGTGCCCTGCCCACCGCTCACGGTGATGAAGGTGAGAGTCGAGCCGTTCAGGTGCGCGACCGTCGTCGGGGCGTAGGGGTACGCATCCGTCTCGGTGAACCAGCTCGCCGGCAGGGAGAGCTGGGCGCTGTCGCGCGAGCCGGAGGGCGACGAGTAGTACACGAGGTGGGCACCGTCGGCCGCGAAGTACATCGACGGATAGCTGACATGGTTCGGTTCGGCGTATTCGATCTGCCGGTAGTTCGACCAGGTCGCGCCGCCGTCGGTGCTCACCCGCGAGGCCAGGATGTAACGGGTGCCGTGGTTCGTGTCGCCGTTGGTGAGCAGCACGAGCCCGCCGCCGGGGAGCTTCTGCAGGTAGGCAGGACTGTTGGGCTCGGCGACATCGGTGCGGGAGGGGGTCGACCAGGTGACGCCGTAGTCGGTGGAGACCGATTGCCAGAGGAACCCGCTGCGGCCGATCGTGGTGCGCCCGAGCAGCAGGATCTGGCCGGGCGCGTACTCGGCGGCGGTCGCCTCGATGAACGCGTTGGGACCTTGCAGCGGCGTGGGCGTGCGGTTCGTCCACGTGGCTCCGTTGTCGTCGGAGGTGTAGATGCCGGTCGACCGGTCTTGCGCCGTGGGCTGCCTCAGATTCACCACCTGCAGCAGCCGGCCGTTCGCCAGCACGATCAGCCGGCCGCCCGCACTCGTGATGATGTTCGACGAACCGTCGGAGAAGGTGGCCGGCGTCGACCAGGTGGCACCCTCGTCGTCGCTGCGGGTGAAGACCTTGTGGGCAACGGTCGTGCTGGTGCCGGAGATCTCCTGCACCGAGAAGGTGAGACCGATGCCGCCGTCGGCGAGGCGCACGATGGAGGGCTGGATGTACGTTTGGCCACCTCCGATCGTGCCGAACAGGATGCGTTCGGCCGACCAGGTGCGCCCGCCGTCGCCGGAGGTGCGTGCCGCGATCTCGGCGTCGGCGAAGTCGTCGGTGGCCTCGTAGCGGGCGTAGACGAAGAACAGGTCGCCGCCGTCGAGCTCCAGCAGCGTGCCGTCGCCGTTGCGCGGGTTGGCGGCGGTCGAAGGGGCGACGATGGTGCTGCGCACCACGGAGTTGGCTCCCGGAGTCGTCACCGCCGGCATCGTGACCCAGCGCGAGACCGCGTCACCGACCCGGGACCGGATGCGGAAGGTGTAGCCGGTCGATGCATCCAGGTGGCCGACCGTGTACGAGGTCGCGGAGCCGACCGTGCCACCGGCGCTGCCGAATGGCCGGAGCACAGCGGCGGAGTCGTCGACCACGACCTGGTCACCCGTCGCCGGGTCGACGAACCGGAACGCGTCGGCCACGACATAGGTGCCGCCGGACCCGACACTCGTGATCGTGATCGACCCCGAGTCGCCGGCGTCGAAGGCGTAGCTGCCGAGGGTGCGCCACTGCACACCCGGGCTCGCCTGCTGGTCGATGCTCACGGATTCGGTGGCGCCGCCATGGGTCACCGTGACGCTCGTGGCGGTGACGAGGTTGTTGAGGTTGTTGTAAGGCAGCGAGTACTCCACGCGCCACGTGCCGGCGTGCGGGAGCACCGGGGTGTACTGGAGCGCCGTCCGCGCGCTCGAGACCGGCGTGACGGAGTACGACGAGCCGACGAATGGGGTGCGGGTCGACGAGGTGCTCCACGTGGGGACGGCGGTGCGCTGCGCGACGTCGAAACGCGCGGGAGCCGTGGCGCCGGATGGCAGGCTCCAATCGAGTACGGCGCTCGAACTCGACGAGGCTGTCGCGGTGGGCGCGACGGGGGCCGCGGGCGCGTCGATCTCAGCTTCGTCGTCGTCGACGAGAACCTCGACTCCCGATACCGGGTCGACGAACCGCACGGCGTCGGCCAGCACGATGGTGCCGCCGGTGCCGGCGCTGGAGATGACGACGTCGCCCGACCGTTCG
>BADC01000518.1 GCA_000333435.1 Corynebacterium-like bacterium B27
CGCTCGGGCGCAGCGCACCCAGCGGGATCTCGAACGGCCAGGCCCCGTTTACATCCGCTCGCCGCCCTCGGTCGACGGATGCAGATCGATCTTGTAGCTGCCCACACCCACCGAGTCGGTGTAGGGCGCCCGCGGCGAGTCCCCGAGGCTCGAGCGGGCGATGTCCTGCTCGACGATCGTGTACTGCGCCCGGATGCGCCGCCCCTCGCGGATGTAGGGCGCCATCGCGAGCCCGTCGTCGGTGCCGAGCACGTCGCCGCGAGGCCGGAGGCCGGGGAAGCCGGTGCCGCCGTCGGCGCGCGGCGCCTCGGTCTGCAGCCAGTAGAGGAGGCTCAGGCTGTGCTGCCGGGCGGCGTGCAGGTTCGCCTCCCGTTCAGCCGGCGGCACGTCGACGATGGAGCCGTAGGTGTGGTCGTTGGCCGGCCAGTTCACGAGCGTCACGTCGCTCGGGAGCTCCGGCTCGAAGTTGGCACGGGCGAGCAGGCGCCGGAAGCGCCAGAGGTCCTCGATGGGCTTGTAGTCCGGCGGCGGCGAGAAGCGGCCCTGCTGCGAAGCCGACACCACGATGGCGGCGTCGGTGGCCGGATCGGGGTTGGGCACGAGCACCCGCCCCGGCTCGGCCACGGCGTGCCAGCCGATCTGCGGAGCGGGGCGCACCGGCGCATCCGGACTCGTCCAGAACTCGTACTGCTCGGGGCGGTCGATGGTGTGGTCCTCGCCCTCGAGGTGGTCCATCGCGAAGCAGACCGTGAAGCTCTGCATCGACCCGGGCTTCGCGACCTCGGGCGCGTGCGGTTCACCGGTCTGGGCGTGCGACTCCGTGCCGGTGACGTACTCGACGCCCGCGAGGGGCAGCAGTTCGCCGGTCTCGGTCGCGTCGAGGAAGTACGGGGCGCGCAGCTCGAGCTCGCCTCCGGAGGCGAGGTCGCGCACGGTGACGGCCGTGATGCGGTCGCCGTCGGTCTCGGCAGCGACCGGCACGTGCCGGGTGAGCACCGTCACCTGACCCGACGCGGCGTACGGCGCGAGCATCCGGTCGAGCACGGCGAGGGCCACCCGCGGTTCGTGGCAGATCGCGCTCACCGAGCCGGAGCCCGGATTGAGAAAGCGCTGGTCCCGCGCCCGCTGCGACAGCGGGTACCACCGGCGGTAGTAGTCGCGGATGCCGTCGCGGAGGGCCCGGTAGCTCGCGGTGCTGCCGAACTGCTCGATCCACGGATGCTCGTCGGGCGGTACCGCCTGCGAGGTCAGCTGCCCGCCGATCCAGCTCGTCTCCTCGGTCAGCACGACGCGGGCGCCGGCCCGGGCGGCGGCGAGCGCCCCGGCGACGCCGCCGAGGCCACCGCCGATGATCGCGACATCGACGGCGTACCCCGTCATCGCGCGACCTCGCCGGCCGCGGGCACGAGCTCTTCGACGATCGACCGCACCCGCGCTCGGCCCTCGGCGGTCAGCACCGGGAGCGCCTGCCCGGCCGTCGCGTCCGCGAGACCCAGCACCTCGACCGCGTACTTGAGCGACGCCAGCCAGAAGCCGGATGCGTAGAGCTCGCAGACCGCGTCGAGCTGCGCCTGCAGGTCGGCCGCCCGCTCTCGGTCGCCCGCGAGCCCGGCCCGCACGAGTTCGGACGAGAGGGCGGGCGCGACGTTGGCGATGCCGGGCACGGCGCCGGTCGCCCCCTCGGCGAGGCTGCGGGCGATGAGGCCCTCGGCACCCTGGAACACGGCGAGCCCGCCGGCGCGTGCCGCCCCGGCCAGCGGCGCGTAGACCTCCCAGAAGCCCGACGACTCCTTCAGCGCCACCACGTTCTCGAGCTCGGCGAGCCGGGTGACGGCGGCGGGGGTGATGGGCTGGTGCGTGAGGTGCGGGATGTTGTATATCACCACGGGGAGCGTCGTGCTCGCGGCGACCGCCGCGATGTGGCGCTCGACCGGTTCGTCGCCCTCCACCGCGAAGTACATCGGCGCCATCGCCACGATGCCGGACACCCCGACGGCTTCGAGGCGTCGCGTGGCCTCGACGGCCCGCTCGGTACTCGTCTCCCCCACCCCGGCGAGCACCGGCACACGTCCTCCGGCCGCCCGCACGTAGGCGTCGACCAGCGTCGTTGCCACCTCGGCGGTGAGCGTCGGGCCCTCGCCGCAGGAGCCCAGCACGAACAGGCCGTCGGCGCCATTGGCGATGAGGTGATCGGCGATCCGCTGCACCGCCGGGACGTCGACCTGGCGGTCGGGGGTGAGGGGCGCGACGACCGGGGGGATCGTGCCGCTGAACGGGACTGTCACGAGGTGCCTTTCGGTGGAGGTGGGGTC
>BADC01000517.1 GCA_000333435.1 Corynebacterium-like bacterium B27
TCCACCCCTGCGAGCGCCGCCAGTGCGGCGCCGGTTCCGCCCGCTTTTCCTTGGGCCATGCAGATCGGGATCACCCGGGTCGACGCCACCGCCTCGTGCGTCGCCGACAGGCACTTCCCCGCCATCATCAGTCCGTCGAGCCCGGCGGCGATGAGCGAGCGCAGCGGGATGCCGTAGGCCTGCACGTTGTACGACTCCACCCAGCTGCCGCTCGGCCGGTGGATGTCGATGTGGTAGCCGCCCATCGCGACGTCGTCGTCGTGCCGCGCCCCGTCGACGAGGTCTTCGGCCGGCAGCACGTAGTCGCCCGTGATACGGCGGCTCTCGCGCACGCCGAGCATGGGTGCGATCTCGATCAAGTAGGCGTCGGAGCATCCGGGCACCCAGCGTCTGAAGAACGACACGAGCACCGGCACCTGCTCGTAGACCCGCGCGTAGGCCTCCGTCATCGAGTCGACGTCGGTGGGGTCGAGGCCGAGCACGCGCGTCATCACCACGCTGATCTCGTGCGGAGAGTTCGGGGTGTTCACCTTCACGCCCACCACCCGGGTCTGCGGGAAGTCGGCCTCGCCGGCCGCCCGGGCGCGCTCGATCAGCCCCGCGAAGCCACCGAGCACGAAGGTGTCGACCTCGTCGAGCTTCGCCGACATCTCGGCGAAGAGCTCCGGGTAAGGCGCGAGCCACTCGCGGTAGTTGAACGCCGGGTCTTGGCAGGCCCGTTTGAACGCTTCGTCGTCGACGCCGCCGAGGCGGAAGACGAGCGTCGGGGCCTGTACGAGACCGTCGCCGGTGCGCCCCTTCTCCCAGGCGGCGCCGGCGAGCGCGGCCACGTCGCCGTCGCCCGAGCAGTCGATGACGGTGGCGGCGCGGATGATCTCGCGCCCCGACTTCGTCTCCACGACCACGCCCGTCACCCGGTCGCCCTCCCGGATCGCCTCCACCACGAGCGTGTGGAACATCACCTGAGCCCCGGCCTCACGCACCACGCGGAGCGCCTCCACCTTCCAGAGGTGCGGGTGGATGCTCACCAGCGACCCGCACTTCGGATCGAACGTGATCGGGCCCGCACCCCCGGCATCCTGCAGCCGTCGCACGAATTCCAGCGGGAGGCCCTTCACCACCTGCATGTACCGCTGGTCGTGGAAGCCGAGCCAGGGCAGCGTCGCCGAGATGCCGCCGAGGAACCCGGCCCGCTCCACCACCATGGTGCGGGCGCCGGTGCGCGCGGCGGCGACGGTCGCGGCGACGCCCGCGGCTCCTCCACCCACGACGAGCACGTCGACAGATCGTTCGCGCAGTGCGCCGGTCATCCTGTTCTCCAATCCCCTGCCCATCGTCAATAGGCCCGCACGTTCGGCCAGTGCAGTTCGACGCCGTACTGCTCGAGT
>BADC01000516.1 GCA_000333435.1 Corynebacterium-like bacterium B27
CTCGGGCCGTTCGAGGCCTATGGAAAGGGGGCGTTGCCGCAGACACCCTTCCGCGAGGAGCAGGGCCGGCTCGACGTGGCCAACTTCTATTATGCGCAGGAGGACGAGGTCTTCGCGGCGGCCGCGCGCGACGGCTTCCGCTGGAGCGTCCACCGCCCGCATA
>BADC01000515.1 GCA_000333435.1 Corynebacterium-like bacterium B27
CACCGATGGTGGGGATGGTGCCCACCGCATGGGCGAGCACCTCACCCGAGTCGCGGTAGGTGTCGGCGCAGGCGGCGACGCAGATCTCGGCGATGGTCGCGGGGGCGGTGAGGGTGGTGTCGCTGGGGGTGGTCACGCCGGCGTCGCTCATGCGCGCACCTCCGTCCGGGCATCCGCATGCAACCGGTCGACGGCCGCGAGATAGGCGGCCTCGTCACCGGCGAGGTAGTCGGCGGCGAAGGCGTCCCAGAGCGCGGGCTCCTTCGCGCTGGCCACGTAGTGCTTCTGGAACGCCTCGTCGCGGGCGTAATCCGGCTCGCACGAGGTGAAGTGCGCGCCGCGCGGGGCCTCGACGACGCCGTCGACGAACATCCGGCTGAACAGCAGGGTGTGGAAGGACGCCTCGTCGAGCAGTCGCTCGGTGGGCACAACGCGCTCGGCCGACACGATGGTGCGGTCGGCGGCCATGGCGAAGAGGTCGTCGAAGTACGGGTCGGGCCCGAGGAACTGGGCGTTTCCGGATGCGTCGGCCCGGTTCATGTGCACCAGCGCGACGTCCAGCGGCAGGGCCGGCATCGCGGCGTACACCTCGTCGGAGTAGGGCGACGCCACCGTGGCGAGGTTCGGGTTCGCGGCCATCACGTCGGAGCCGAGACCGGCGCGGATCGGCAGGAAGTCGAGGCGCTGGGCGGCGGCACGGAGGCCGGCCACGAACATCCCTTCGTCGTATTCCTCGACCTCGAGGGCGCCCGCCTCGCGCGCCGCGGTGAAGAGCGGATCGAGCGGGATGCTGTCGAGCGAGACGAACCCGTAGACGAGCTTGCGGATGCGGCCGGCCCGCGCGAGCAACCCCACATCGGGGCCACCGAACGCCACCACCGTGAGGTCGGTCACGTCTGTGCGCAGCAGAGCGCGCACCAGCGCCATCGGCTTGCAACGCGACACCCAGCCGCCGATGCCGACGGTCATGCCGCTTCGCACGCCCGACACCGCCTCGTCGATGCTCATCGCCTTGCCGGTCATCCTGCTCCTTCTTCGCGTCTTTGCGACGGCTGACCTAGCGTTTGCTTGGTAGCTACACTAACATGGCCCGCAGGCGATTCGGCACCTCCGGCATCGGCTCTCTCGACGCCGCCGGCGCTCTTCGCCCCCAGCACCCCGAGGCGGCGCCACGCACGCATCGCTCCACGTCGAGGAGGACGAATGGACTCGAGCACGATCGGCCACCACACGATCGTCACCGGCGGCGCGAGCGGCATCGGCGCCGCCGTGGTCACGGAGCTGCGAGGGCGTGGCCACGCGGTGACAGTGTTCGACCTCTCACCGGCCGACGCCGAGGGGGTGCACTCCGAGATTCTCGACCTCACCGACGAAGCCGCCGTCCTCTCGGCGGTGGCGGCGGCCGAGGTGCGGGCGGGCACGGTGACCGGGCTCGTGACCTGCCACGGCATCCGCGGGGCGTTCGTGCCGGCCGCCGAGCTCGATCTCGATCAGGTGCGGCGGGTGTACGACGTGCACGTCGTGGCGACCCTCTCGGTCGCGCGCGAGGTGGTGGCCCGGCTGGATGGCCGGCCCGCGTCGATCGTCACCATCTCGTCGACCACCGCCTACCGGGGCTGGGCCAAGCAGTCCGATTACGGCCCAGCGAAGGCCGCGGTCCGGCAGCTCACCGAGAACCTCGCCATCGAGTGGGCACCGCTCGGCGTGCGCGTGAACTCGGTCGCGCCCGGCCACACCCGCACCCCGATGGTGCAGGATCTCGTGGCCACCGGCTACGACCTGGCACCCGTCGAGGCACGCACCCCGCTCGGCCGGCTCGCCGAGCCCGCCGAGATGGCGGCGGCGATCTGCTACCTGCTCTGCGACGCCACCTTCGTCACCGGGCAGTGCCTCGCGGTCGATGGGCGCTGGACGACGGTCGGCAAGTGAGCCTGCCCACGCGCCGCATCGGCGACCTCGAGGTGTCGTGCATCGGCATGGGCGCGATGACGCTCA
>BADC01000514.1 GCA_000333435.1 Corynebacterium-like bacterium B27
TGAGGTGCGCATCACCGACGTCGCGACCGCGCTCGGTGTGGCGCCGTCGACGGCGCACCGGCTGATGGCCATGCTGATCTACCGCGGCTTCGCCATCCGCGACGACTCCCGGCACTACTCGGCGGGGCCCGCGCTCGGGGCCAGCGCCATCGGATCGTCCTGGACGAGGACGCTCCGGGTG
>BADC01000513.1 GCA_000333435.1 Corynebacterium-like bacterium B27
CAGCCAGTCGAAGCCCGAGCCTGCGCAGATTTCGGCGGTGTAGGGGCTGGCGAGCGCCTGCCACAGCCCGATCTGCGCGCGTCCCCCGGCGATCGCCTGCTTGAAGGCGTTCATGCGAAGCACATCCCGATCGATCCGAGCGGTCCGTAATCCACGTGGAAGCTGTCGCCCGGCTTCACGAAGAGCGGCGCGGTGAAGGAGCCGCCCAGGATGATCTCTCCGGCTGCCAGCTTCACGCCGAAGCGCGCGAGCCGGTTGGCGAGCCACGCCGGGCCGTTGGCGGGATGGTTGAGCACCGCCGCGGCGACCCCCGAATCCTCGATCGCGCCATTCTGATAAAGGATCGCCGAGACCCAGCGGAGGTCGATCGCATCGGGCTTCACCGGCCGCCCGCCGAGCACGATGCCGGCATCGGCGGCATTGTCCGAAATGGTGTCGAGCACCTTGCGTGTCGCACCGGTTTCGGGATCGATCCGCTGGATACGGGCATCGATGATCTCGACCGCGGGCATGATGTAGTCGGTCGCGTTGAGGACATCG
>BADC01000512.1 GCA_000333435.1 Corynebacterium-like bacterium B27
GCCCGCGCCATCGCGCAAGGGCGAGATCTCCACCTGGAAGGCGCACGCACCCGCGTTCGCCGGCAAGATGGCCGTCGAGGCGGTCGACCGGGCGATGCGCGGCCAGACCTCGCCGACACCGATCTACGAGGGCGAGGACGGCGTGATCGCCTGGCTCCTCGACGGCAAGGATGCCCGGTACAGCGTTCCCCTCCCCGCCACCGGCGAGGCCAAGCGCGGCATCCTCGACACCTACACCAAGGAGCACTCGGCTGAGTACCAGGCGCAGGCCTGGATCGACCTGGCCAGGAAGCTGAACCGCGAGCATCCGGAAGTCACCGACCCGGCGAACGTCGAGAGCGTGACGATCCACACCAGCCACCACACGCACTACGTGATCGGCTCGGGTGCCAACGACCCGCAGAAGTACGACCCCACGGCCAGCCGCGAGACGCTCGACCACTCGATCCCGTACATCTTCACGGTCGCCCTGCAGGACGGCGCGTGGCACCACGTCGACTCCTACGCCCCGGCGCGGGCGGCCCGACCCGACACCGTCGAGCTGTGGCACAAGGTGCGCACCCTCGAAGACCCCGAGTGGACGCGGCGCTACCACTCCACCGACCCCGCCGAGAAGGCGTTCGGCGGCCGGGTGGAGATCGTGCTCACCGACGGAACGACCGTCGTCGACGAGATCGCGGTGGCCGACGCGCATCCGCTCGGTGCTCGGCCCTTCGCCCGGGCCGACTACATCCGCAAGTTCGAGACGCTCGCCGAGGGGGTGGTGGAGGAGGCCGAGATCGCCCGGTTCCTCGCCCTGGTGCAGCGCCTGCCCGAGCTCGGCGCCGCCGAGCTCGCCGGCCTCACCGTGACCGCGCGGCCGGGCCTGCTCGAGTCGATCCCGCTGCCGAAGGGGCTGTTCTGATGCTGTACTCCGCCATTCCTGCCGCCGAGAAGCGCGCCGCGTTCCGCGCGGCCCTGTCGTCGGGTGAGCTGCTCCGGATGCCCGGGGCCTTCAACCCGCTGAGCGCCCGCCTGATCGAGGAGAAGGGGTTCGAGGGCGTCTACATCTCGGGCGCCGTCATCGCGGCCGACCTCGGCTTCCCCGACATCGGCCTCACCACCCTCAGCGAGGTCGCCGGTCGCGGCGGCCAGATCGCGCGGATGACGAACCTGCCGACTCTCATCGACGCCGACACCGGGTTCGGCGAGCCGATGAACGTGGCCCGCACCGTGCAGACGCTCGAAGACGCCGGCATCGCGGGGCTGCACATCGAAGACCAGGTGAACCCGAAGCGCTGCGGGCATCTCGACGGCAAGGCGTGGTGGGATGCCGACACGGCGGTGAAGCGCATCCGTGCCGCCGCCGACGCGCGCCGCGACCCGAACCTGCTCATCATGGCCCGCACCGACGTGCGCGGGGTCGAGGGGCTGGGTGCCGCGCTCGACCGCGCGAAGCAGCTGGTGGATGCCGGGGCCGACGCCATCTTCCCCGAGGCGATGGCCGACCTCGCCGAATTCGAGGCGATGCGCGCCGCCGTCGACGTGCCGATCCTGGCGAACATGACCGAGTTCGGCAAGAGCGAGTTGTTCTCGGTGCAGCAGCTGAAGGATGTCGGGGTGAACCTCGTCATCTTCCCGGTGTCGCTGCTGCGCATCGCGATGGGCGCGGCCGAGCGCGGTCTCGACACCCTCGTGGCCGAGGGTTCGCTGAAGAGCGAGGTGAGCACGATGCAGACGCGTGCGCGGCTGTACGAATTGCTGGACTATGAGGCGTACAACTCGTTCGACGCATCCGTTTTCAATTTCGACGTGCCGACGGCACGCTGACCGACCGCAGTCCGACCGCTGACCGACCGCTCGCTGAGGAGTGACGACATGACCGATTCATCCGACATCAAGAAGGGCCTCGCCGGGGTGGTCGTGGACTACACCGCGATCTCGAAGGTGAACCCCGAGACGAACTCGCTGCTCTACCGCGGTTACCCGGTGCAGGAGCTTGCGGCGAACTGCTCATTCGAGCAGGTGGCCTACCTGCTCTGGCACGGCGAGCTGCCGACCGACGCCGAGCTGGCCGCGTTCGAGGAGTCGGAGCGCTCGCAGCGGGCGCTCGACCCTGCCGTGAAGCGGGTGATCGACGAGCTGCCACTCAGCGCGCATCCGATGGACGTGCTGCGCACGGCCGTGAGCGTCGTGGGCGCCCTCGACCCCGGGTGGGAGGACGCCTCGCCCGCGGGGAACCTGGCGAAGTCGGTGACGCTGCTGGCGAAGATCCCGGCGGTGGTGGCCTACGACCAGCGGCGCCGGCGTGGGCTGGAGCTGGTGGAGCCGGATGCCTCGCTCGGCTTCTCGGCCAACTTCCTGCGGATGACGTTCGGAGACGTGCCCTCCGACGTGGTGGTGAACGCGTTCGACGTGTCGATGATCCTCTACGCCGAGCACTCGTTCAACGCGTCGACCTTCACGGCGCGGGTCGTGACCTCGACGCTCTCTGACCTCTACTCCGCGGTCGTCGCGGCGATCGGCGCCCTGAAGGGGCCGTTGCACGGCGGGGCCAACGAGGCCGTGATGCACATCTTCGACGAGATCGGCTCCGCCGATGCCGCCGAGGCGTGGCTCGAGGATGCGCTGGCCAACAAGCGCAAGATCATGGGCTTCGGCCACCGCGTCTACAAGAACGGCGACTCGCGGGTGCCCACCATGAAGGCGGCGCTCGACACCCTCATCGCCGAGTACGACCGGCAGGATCTCCTCGACCTCTACACGGCGCTCGACGACGCGATGCAGGCGCGCAAGAACATCAAGCCGAACCTCGACTACCCGTCGGGCCCGGCCTACCACCTGATGGGCTTCGACACCGAGATGTTCACGCCCCTGTTCGTGGCCGCGCGCATCACGGGCTGGACGGCGCACATCATGGAGCAGCTCGCGTCGAACGCGCTCATCCGCCCGCTGTCGGCCTACAACGGGCCCGAGGAGCGCCACCTCTCGTAGGACGTCAGTGATTTCGCTGCCAGGCAGGCTTGTTCTCGTAGGTGTACCGGTAGTAGTCGATCAGCCGCAGTTGTGACGCTGCAGCCTCGTCGACGATGACGGTGGCACGTTCGTGGAGTTGGAGCACACTTCCGGGGACGAACGAGGTGAGAGGGCCTTCCACCACAGCCGCGACGGCATCGGCCTTGTGCTCTCCTTGCGCGACAAGTACGAGTGCGTGCGCGTCGAGGATGGTGCCCAGTCCTTGAGTCACGCAGTGGGTCGGAACGTCGTCGAGTCTCGCGAAGAATCGAGCGTTGTCTTCTCGGGTGCGCGGGGCGAGGGTCTTGATGCGCGTGCGGGAAGCGAACGACGAGCCCGGTTCGTTGAAGCCGATGTGGCCGTTCGTCCCGACGCCGAGTATCTGGATGTCGATGCCGCCGGCCGCTCGGATGGCGTCTTCGTACTCCTTGGCGGCGTGGTCCAGGTCTGCCGCGCGACCGTCGGGCACCTGCACTCGCGAAGGCACGAATCCCAGCGGGGTGATGACGTCACGGGCGATGATGCTGGCATAGGACTCGGGATGGTCCAGCGGGATGCCGACGTACTCGTCGAGCGCGAATCCGCGAGCGTGCGCGAAGGAGATCTCGCCCGCACGGACGCGACGGGCGAGGTCGGTGTAAGTGCTTTGGGGACTCGATCCGGTGGCGAGACCGATCGTCGCGGCCGGGCGAGCGGAGACGACAGCGGCGATTCGGGCGGCGGCGGCGCGGCCGACGGCAGCCGGGGTGGGGAGGATGACGATTTCCACGAAGGTCTCCTGTATCGAGAGGGCGGCGAGGGGCCCGAACTTTCTCTTGACAATTAAATACGAACTGTGTGAAATTACAACTCAAGTGATCGGAGTGATACATGCGAGTCGGTGGTGATACCGGTTGGTTGCGGCGGACGAACCTCCTCGGAGTCGTGCGTGAGTTGCGCCAGCTCGGCGTCGCGGGGCTG
>BADC01000511.1 GCA_000333435.1 Corynebacterium-like bacterium B27
ACTGTGGTCGGGCGACACCGAGGCGGTGACGGATGCGCTCGACGAACGCCCCGATGCCACCGTGCTCGACATCGGCGGTTTCACCTACCCCGACGAGCACCTCGTGGTGGCGCTCGCCGTGCTCGACGACCTCTGGGCCAAGCGCGAGCAGCGCCGGCCGCTGCTCATCGTGATCGACGAGGCGCACAACCTCGGCTCGCCTGACGCCGACAGCCCGCTCGCCCGAGCCGTGCGCGACCGCCTCGTGCAGATCGCCGCCGAGGGGCGCAAGTTCGGGTTGTGGCTGCTGCTCTCGACGCAGCGCCCCTCGAAGGTGCATCCGGGCATCCTGTCGCAGTGCGACAACCTGGCGCTGATGAAGATGAGCTCGCCCGTCGACCTCGCCGAACTCGCGCGCGTCTTCGGTTTCGCGCCCGCCGCGCTCCTCGAGCGCTCGTCAGGGTTCCGCCAGGGCGAGGCGCTGTTCGCCGGCGGCTTCGTCCCAGCGCCCTCGGTGCTGCGGATGCGCGGCCGCCTCACCGAGGAGGGCGGCGTCGACGTCGGCGTCCCCCTCCGCTGACGCGAGACTCGCTGAACCCCCTCGCGGTCGAACGCTTGTGTATACACAGCGCCTTGAAGGTTGCGCTGAAGGGGCGTAGAGTGACCGTAATGTATACAGTGCGGGGGCGCCGATAATGGCGCGGGCGAGCGACACGGCGTACGCCGTGCTGCGCGAGGAGATCCTCTCGTGGGAGTTGCCGCCCGGGGCCGTGCTCGCCGAGGTCGAGCTCTCGGGTCGGCTCGGCATCTCCCGCACCCCCGTGCGCGAGGCTCTCGCCCGTCTCGTCGCCGACGGTCTCGTCGAGCCGCTCGGCGGTCGCGGTCTCATCGTCACCCCCGTCGAGGCCGGCAACGTCACCGAACTGTTCGAACTGCGGCAGGCCCTGGAGGCGCAGGCGGCCGAGCTCGCGGCGCAGCGTCGCGACCCCGCCCCCTTCCGGGCGCTGCAGGACGAGTTCCGCGAGGTGCCGGCCCTCCTCGCCGATCCCGACCCCGGTCGGCACGCCTACTACGACCTCGTGGCCCGCTTCGACGCGGCGGTCGACGAGGCGGTGCGCAACCCGTTCCTCGTTGCGGCATTGCAGGCGGTGCGCACGCACCTGGTGCGCATCCGCCGCCTCTCCCGCGACAACCCGGCGCGGCTGCTCGAGGCGGCGCGCGAGCACCTGCTCATCGTCGACGCGATCGTCGACGGCGACGCCCGGCTCGCCGCCGACGCCACCCGGGTGCATCTGCACCGCAGCCTCCGATCCACCCTGGGTTCGCTCGACGGCGACCCGGCCCTGACAGACCGCACGACAGCGACAGAGAAAGCAGCAGGATGAACCTCCACGACGTACGAGTGCACCCGAGCGACGAGAACCTCCCCCGCGAGGAGCAGCTGGCCTGGAAGATCGCCGAGGTCGCCACCGACCCGGTCGAGGTGAGCGACGAGGTCACCGAGATGGTGATCAACCGCGTGATCGACAACGCCGCCGTGGCCACCGCCTCGATCACCCGCGGGCCCGGCATCGCGGCCCGAGCGCAGGCGCTCGACCACCCCTACGCCCCCGGCGCCACCGTGTTCGGCGTC
>BADC01000510.1 GCA_000333435.1 Corynebacterium-like bacterium B27
TTCACCAGCAGGTTCACGGATGCGCGGAGCGCGGCCCGCCGCAACCTCGCCCGCGCCGAGAAGGACAACCCGAGCGCTCGGGGCATCTGGAAGCTGGTGCTCGCGATCATCGAGTTGCACGCGGGGTCGCCTGCCCGCGCCTGGAAGCTCGTCACCGATGGGCGACGCGATCTGGTATGGCGCGACATCGCGGGGCTCCTGCCAACAGCCGACGCCCTGTCGGCCGCAGTCGCCGCGCGCACGGGGCGATTCGCGATCGCGCGCAGCTGGCTCGACCAGCTGACCAGTGCCGAGGTCGTCGATCCGAAGGTCGAGCTGTACGCGTCGCTCGCCCGGGCGTGGGTCTCCGCGGCGTCGGGCCGGCCCGGCTTCGCCATCCGGAGTCTGAGCCCGGCGCTGCACAAGGCCGTCGACGCGGGGCACCTCTACCTGGCCGCCATGGTCGCGTACGAGGCGGTGCGCATCGAGCCGGTCGTCGGCGCGACGGTGATGCTCCCGCACCTGCTCGCGGCGCGGCACGCCTTCCCGCTCGCCGAGTCGCACGCGCGCGCCGTGATCGCCCGCTACGACGTGCTGCCCATCGCCAAGGAGCTCGCCGAGGCGGGCCTCCTCGGCCCGGCGATCGACGCGGCGCTGTGGGTGGCTGAGCACTCCGGAGGCGATCTGGTGCGGGCATCCCGAGCTCACCGCCTGTCCGACTCCTGGACGGTGCGGGCCGGCGTCGCGATGACCAGCGGCCGAGCGCGGCAGTCGCGGGTGACTCCGCTCACCGACCGCGAATGGCAGCTGGCCTCGGGCGCCGCGGCGCATCGCACGAGCGCCGAACTGGCGGCCGAGTTCGGCATCTCGGTGCGCACCGTCGACAACCATCTCGCGCGCATCTACAAGAAGCTCGGAATCACCGGGCGCCGCGAGCTCGCGGCCGAGCTGAGCGAGCTCCGGCTCGACGGTGCCTACGCTGAGCATCCCGTCTCCCTCGCCCCCGGCGCCGTGAACAAGTAGAAATTACTCACGCCAGGGTGGAGGATGCGTGCCTGAGAATAGTCCTCGGCGTAAGCCAGATCATCCGAACGCGGGGCACAGTTCTGTGTGCCCGAGGTTCACTCGTCAGTTCCTCGCCGGCGGTGCACCGCGTGATGATCCAGGAACAGGGGCGGCCTTCGGGTGGTCGTCCCTGTTCCGCTTTCTCTCCTACCGTGTCTCGTCGTCACGCTGGGCTACTGTGACAGGTATGACGCAACGGGTCGACACGCTCCTCATCTTCGGCGCCAGCGGAGATCTCACCGCACGCCTCCTGCTCCCCGGCCTCGGGCAACTCCTCAGCGATCAGCCTGATCGCCACCTCGAACTCATCGGCGTCGGCAGCGCGGACTGGAGCGACGACGACTGGCGCAAGGTCGTGACCAGCTCGTTCGGCGAAGTGACCGCATCCGGCGCGGCCGTCGACGCCCTGGTGGCTGGCACCCGTTACGTCAAGGCCGACGTGACCGACGCCGACGCGCTCACGAAGGTGCTCGGGATGGCCGCGGGCACCCCTGCCATCTACTTCGCGCTGCCGCCCGCGGTGGCAGCACAGGTCGTGGTCACGCTGCAGGGCGTCGACTTCCCGTCCGGGCTGACGCTGGCGCTCGAGAAGCCCTTCGGCATGGACGTGCCGAGCGCCGAGGCGCTGAACGGCGAACTCGCCAAATTGGTGCCGGAGAACCAGATCCACCGGGTCGATCACTTCCTCGGCCGGTCGACGGTGTTCAACATCCTCGGCCTGCGGTTCGCGAACCGCATCTTCGAGCCGGTGTGGAACGCCGAGCACATCGCCGAGATCGCGATCGTCTACGACGAGCAGCTCGGGCTCGAGGGCCGCGCCGGCTACTACGACAAGGCCGGGGCGCTGATCGACATGATCCAGAGCCACCTGCTGCAGGTCATGGCCGTGCTCGCCATGGAGCCGCCCTCGACGCTCGGTCAGGACGACCTGCGCGATGCCAAAGAAATCGTGCTGCGCGCCACCCACCTCTGGAACGACGACCCGAAGGAATCCAGCCGCCGCGCCCGCTACTCCGCCGGCAGTATCGACGGCCGGCAGCTGCCGAGCTACGCCGACGAGCAGGGTGTCGACCCGGCCCGCGAGACCGAAACGCTCGCCGAGGTGACGCTCGAGGTCGCGACGTGGCGGTGGAAGGGTGTGCCGATCACGTTGCGCTCCGGCAAAGCCCTCGGTCAGCGCCGTCGCGAGATCGTGGTCACGTTCAAGCCCGCGCAGCAATTGCCGGTGGGTCTCACCGGTGCGAACTCGCCCACGGTGCTGCGCATCTACCTCGCTCCGGATGCGATGTCCCTCGAACTCGACATCAACGGCCCGGGTGACCCCTACGAGCTCGAGCGCGTCAGCCTCGACGCCACCTTCGGCGACGGGCAGCTGCTGGCCTACCGCGAAGTGCTCGCGGGCATCCTCGACGGCGACCCGACGCTGAGCGTGCGCGGAGACTCCGCGGTGGAGGGGTGGCGCATCCTCGCTCCCGTCATCGCCGCGTGGCATGGTGACGAGGTTCCGCTGGAGGAGTACCCGGCCGGCTCAGAGGGTCCCGCGGACTGGCGGCCGATCGGCTGAGCCGGCCGCGACCGTCGGTCCGCCGTGCGGGAGCGCCGGGTCAGATGGCGATGAAGCCGTTCTCGGCCGACTGGCGGGCCGCGACGGCCTCGGTGACCTCGGCATGGTGCGCGACGAGCGCACGCAGCGCGTCGTCATCCATCGGGTCGGGGCCGTCGATCATCGGGGCCGCGCCGATGGCGATGCCGTCGGCCAACGCGGGGTAGGCCGGCACCTCCGGCTCGGCCGGCGCGACGGCGAGCGCCACGAGCGGCGCGGTCGGTGCGACGGATGCCCCTGCCGCGACGGACGCCGCCGGCGACGAGCGGCTCGACACCGAACCGACCGCCCGGGCCAGCTGCCGCGGAACGGCGACCGTGTCGACGGGAGTCAACGGCGCCACCGTGCCGTGCCCGTTCGATTTCATGCTGATGCCGTGCTCGGCGAGGTTGGCGACGATGTCGCGGGACACCGATTTGGCCAGCGCGGTGTGGAAGATGTCGTCGGTGTCGGTGCTCGACCGGCGGGTGATCGCGAACGATCCGAGCGGGCCGAAATTCTCCATCAGGGTCTGGCTGACCAGCTCGTACAGACGCTCCTGGCTGACCGTGCTCTCCCGTGCCGCCTTCGCGCGCCGTCGCCAGCCGATCATCGCAACTCCCTCTGCATTCCCACCGTGTGAACAGTGTGCGTGCTGGAGGTGCGCGGGAGCCAATCGACACGCCGGGTTGCGGCGCGCAATGGGCTGATTAGGGTGGGAATTCGCCCGATCGCCGCCCATCCGCCCCCGCGGCCGTGCAGGAAGGACTCCCGCTCATGAACAGAACCTGGATCGTCTTCGCGATCTCGTCCGCGCTCGCCCTCGTCGTCGCGGTCGCCGTGACCGCCGTCGTCGCCCTCGTCGTGCGACTCATCGCCCGGCGCAAGCAGTGGGCGGCCACGCTCATCCGTCGCGCGCGCATCCCGTTCCGCATCGTGCTGCTGGTGCTGTTGCTCTGGGTGGCGATGGCCTCCACCCTGCCCGCGACGGACTGGCTGCCGGCCGTGAATCAGGTCTTCCTGATCCTCGCCATCGCGTCGGGGGCGTGGTTGCTCTGCGCGCTCGCGCTGTTCGTCGAGGACATCGCGCTCGCGCGGTACCGGATCGACCGGCGGGACAATCGCATCGCGCGCCGCGCGCGCACCCAGGTGCAGATTCTGCGGCGCCTCGCCATGGCGGTCGTGATCGTGCTGGCGGCGGGCGCGATCCTGCTCACCTTCCCGGGCGCGCAGGCGGTGGGCGCCAGTGTGCTGGCCTCGGCCGGGATCGTCTCGATCATCGCGGGGCTCGCCGCCCAGTCGACGCTGGCGAACGTGTTCGCGGGCATGCAGATCGCGTTCAGTGACGCCATCCGGGTCGACGACGTGGTGATCGTCGAGAACGAATGGGGGCGCATCGAAGAGATCACCCTCACCTACGTCGTCGTGCACATCTGGGACGACCGGCGCATGGTGCTGCCGAGCACCTACTTCACGGCGCAGCCGTTCCAGAACTGGACCAGGCGCAACTCCGAACTCCTCGGTTCGGTCGAGTTCGATCTCGATTGGCGGGTCACACCGGGGGAGATGCGGGAAGAACTGGGGCGCATCCTGGCCCGCACCGACCTCTGGGATCAGCGTGTGTCGGTGCTGCAGGTGACGGATGCGGTGGGCGGCTTCGTGCGGGTGCGCATCCTGGTCACCGCGATCGACGCGCCGACGCTCTTCGACCTGCGCTGCTTCGTGCGGGAGGAGATGATCGCGTGGCTCTACCGGCAGAGCCCTCAGTCGATCCCGCGCACCCGGGTGCGGATGGTGGAGGAGGAGCCGGACATCTCCCGGCCCTCCCACGTCGGCGACCCGGATGCTGTGGGCCTGTTCCACGGCGACCGCGACGCGGAAGGGCGGGCGAGCATGTTCACCGGGCCGATCGAGACCCGGTGAGCCGCCTCAGCCGGCGGGCGGGGACTTCGGCTTGAGCGGGGCGCGCGGTGGAACGGGCGCTGCGTTGTCGGGGAGGGGGACGGTCTCGTCGGTCGCGGGGGACTCCGTCGAGGGCGCTGCGGCCGGCGCTGCCGACTGGGTCCCGGACGCCGTTGCCGGCGACGGTGCCACCGGTGGCTCGCCGACCGGGCGCGGCGGCCAGGTGAAGCGCCCCGGCTCCCCGTTCTTCACGAGATAGACCTGGGCCGCGCGGGTGCCGAACCAGAGAAAGCGCACCAGGAGGAAGAGCACCCCCAGCACGAGCAGGAACACGAGGGCGGCGGCGATGACCGAGACCACGCCGCTCAGCACGCTGAACAGGATGGGCACCGGGCCCGGGCCGGGGTGGAACACCTCAGTGGTCCTCGAGCTCGCGGGCGTCCTCGTCCTGCTGCAGCACGCTGCCGATGGCGAGCGCGAGCGTGATGCCCCAGCTCACCCACATGAGGATCAGGCGCCAGTCACGCGGACCCTTGCGGGTGGCCTGGATGGTGGAGAACGCGCCGATCGCCGCGCCGATGATGCTGCTGTTCAGGATGTACTTGCGCACACTGTCCCCGTCCTCTTCCGTCGTTGCTCCTACGGTACCCCGCACGGCCGCTCCGAGGCCCGCCCTGGTAGACTCGGGGTTGGAAATCCGGGCCGCCTGCTTCGCACCTGAACCGCGCCCGGCTCAGCCGAACGGACACATGCCCTCTTCAGCCACGCCCGCCATCCCCTCCTCCGCCGAGTTCCCGTTCGTCGTGGTCTCGAACCGGCTACCGGTCGATCGCGTCGTCGGTGACGACGGCACACCGTCCTTCCGCACCTCGCCGGGCGGCCTCGTCACGGCGCTCGAACCGGTGATGCGTGAGGCCGATGGGGCCTGGATCGGCTGGACGGGCACGGCCGACGACGAGGCCGAGCCGTTCGAGAACGACGGCATCCACCTCATCCCGGTGACGCTCACGGCCGACGACATCGAGCTCTACTACGAGGGCTTCTCCAACGACACGCTCTGGCCGCTCTACCACGACGTCATCGCCCCGCCCGCCTACCACCGCGAGTGGTGGGAGCGGTACGTCATCGTCAACCAGCGCTTCGCCGACCGGGCCGCGGAGGTGACCGCCGAGGGCGGCACCGTCTGGGTGCAGGACTACCAGTTGCAGCTGGTGCCACGGATGCTCCGCAGCCAGCGACCCGACCTCACCATCGGCTTCTTCAATCACATTCCGTTTCCGGCATACGGGATCTACTCGCAACTGCCGTGGCGCACGCAGATCATCGAGGGGCTGCTCGGCGCCGACGTGATCGGCTTCCAGCGCACCGCCGACGCCGGCAACTTCTCGCGGGCGGTGCGGCGTCTGCTCGGCTTCCAGTCGAAGGGCACCGTCATCGACGTGCCGATCGAGGCCGAGGTGGAGGTGGCGAGCGCGAAGCACCGCATCTCGACGGTGCGGGACGACAAGCTGGTGCGCACCGTCGTGGCGAAGGCGTTCCCCATCTCCATCGACGCGGCGAGCTACGAGGAGCTCGCGCACCGACCCGACATCCAGGCCCGCGCGAAGGAGATCCGCGAGGGGCTCGGCAATCCCGAGGTGGTCATGCTCGGCGTCGACCGGCTCGACTACACCAAGGGCATCGGGCACCGGCTGAAGGCGTTCGGCGAACTGCTCGCCGACGGCGCGCTGGACGTGGAGGACGTGACGCTCGTGCAGGTCGCCAGCCCCAGCCGCGAACGGGTCCGCACCTACCAGAACCTGCGCGACGAGATCGAGTTGACGGTGGGCCGGATCAACGGCGACTACTCCACCATCAGTCACACCGCGATCAGCTACCTGCATCACGGCTACCCGCGTGAGGAGATGGTGGCGCTCTACCTCGCCGCCGATGTGATGCTCGTGACCGCGCTCCGGGACGGCATGAACCTGGTCGCGAAGGAATACGTGGCCACCCGCTTCGACAACGACGGCGTGCTCGTGCTGAGCGAGTTCGCCGGTGCCTCCGACGAGTTGCGTACCGCGCTCCGCGTGAACCCGCACGACATCGAGGGGCTGAAGGAGGCGATCCTCCAGGCCTCGCGGATGCCTCGCAGCGAGCGGGCGAGACGGATGCGGGCGATGCGCAAGCGTGTGCAGGAGAACGACGTGGCGCGGTGGTCGTCGTCGTTCCTCACCGCGCTCGCCACACCCTCGAACGACCTGGCGCTGCCGAGGGCGAACACCCGCACGGCGGCGCCGCGGCACCAGCGGGCGGCGAAGAAGTCGGAGTGACGTCGTCGGACGTGGCCGACGGCGCCGCCGCCGGCGCCTTGGCGAGCGATCTCGAGCAGCTGGCGGCCGCGCGGCGCCTGCTCGTCGCCCTCGACTTCGACGGCACCCTCGCGCCCGAGGTCGATCGGCCCGACGATGCGCGCGCCCTGCCCGAGGCGCGGGCAGCGGTGCTCGCGCTGCTCGACCTGCCGGACACCTGGGTGGCGATGATCTCGGGCCGTGCCATGGCGAGCCTCGAGCACGTCACGCAATTGCCCGAGACCGCGCTGCTGGTGGGGTCTCACGGAGTCGAAGTGCGGCATGACGGTGTGACGGAGGTCGCCCTCGACGCGGCCGAACGGAGCCGCGTCGCCGACCTCGGCTCCACTCTGCAGAGCATCGCGGATGCCTTCGACGGCGTCTGGGTGGAGGCCAAGCCTGCCGGCCATGCGCTGCACGTGCGGTTGGCGAACGAGGCCGACGCCGCCGAGGCGGAGTCGCGCGCGCTCGCCGAGACAGGAGCCGAGGAGAACGGCCTGACCGTGCGGCGTGGCAAGAACATCGTCGAGTTCTCGGTGCGCGACACGACGAAAGGCGAGGCGGTGCGGATGCTCCGCACCCTCGTCGAGGCTGATGCCGTGCTCTTCGCCGGCGACGACGTCACCGACGAGGACGGCTTCGCCGCCCTCCGGTCCGGGGATCTCGGGCTGAAAAGCGGGCCCGGTGAGACCGCGGCCGCGCACCGGGTCGCCGGCCCCGCCGAGGTCGCGCGGGTGCTGGCCAGGCTTGCGGAGCTGCGCTCGAAGAAGTCCTCCACAGGCGGGCGATGAGGGGCAGTTCTCCACAGATCCGGCCGGGTGCGCGAGCACCCCTTTGCCGGTTCTAAACTCATACCATGCCGGAAATAGACATGAAGCCCCGCAGTCGCACCGTCACCGACGGAATCGAAGCCCTCACCTCCCGCGGAATGCTCCGCGGCGTCGGCATGGGCGACGGAGACTGGGAGAAGCCGCAGATCGGCATCGCGAGCTCGTGGAACGAGATCACGCCCTGCAACCTCTCGCTCGAACGGCTCGCGCGCGCGTCGAAGGAGGGGGTGCACGCCGGCGGCGGCTACCCGCTGCAGTTCGGCACCATCTCGGTCAGCGACGGCATCTCGATGGGGCATGAGGGCATGCACTTCTCGCTGGTCTCGCGCGAGGTGATCGCCGACTCGGTCGAGACGGTGATGATGGCCGAGCGCCTCGACGGCTCGGTACTGCTCGCCGGTTGCGACAAGTCGCTGCCGGGCATGCTCATGGCGGCCGCCCGGCTCGACCTGGCCTCCGTCTTCCTCTACGCCGGGTCCATCGCCCCGGGTTGGGTGAAGCTCTCCGACGGCACCGAGAAAGACATCACCATCATCGACTCCTTCGAGGCCGTCGGTGCCGTGCGCGCCGGGCGCATGTCGATGGAAGACGCGCATCGCATCGAGTGCGCCTTCGCACCGGGCGAGGGCTCCTGTGGTGGCATGTACACCGCGAACACCATGGCGAGCGCTGCCGAGGCCATGGGCATGAGCCTTCCGGGTTCGGCGTCGCCCGCCGCGGCCGACCGCCGCCGTGACTACTTCGCGCACCGCTCCGGCGAGGCCGTCGTCAACATGCTGCGGCTCGGGCTCACCGCCCGCGACATCATCACCAAGAAGTCGCTCGAGAACGCGATCGCCGTCGGCATGGCCTTCGGCGGGTCGACGAACCTCGTTCTGCACCTGCTCGCCATCGCGGCCGAGGCCGACGTCGAGCTCACCTTGGCCGACTTCAACAAGATCGGCGACAAGGTGCCGCACATCGGCGACCTCAAGCCCTTCGGCCGCTTCGTCATGAACGACGTCGACCGCCACGGCGGGGTTCCCGCTGTCATGAAGGCTCTGCTCGACGAAGGGCTGCTGCACGGCGACGCCATGACGGTCACCGGCAAGACCATCGAA
>BADC01000509.1 GCA_000333435.1 Corynebacterium-like bacterium B27
ACATTGACCTCAATATGGTCGCATACTGGTATTTGCAAATCAAGGGCTTTTCTGATGGAGTACGGCAGTGAGTGACGAGACGAACGACACCCCAACTCCGGGTGAACGGGCATCCGTCGACCAGCCGGAACTGCCGAAACGACCGGCCCTGCTCGTGCTGCTCGCGGTCATCGTGGGCGCTGAAGCGCTCGTCATGGCGGGCGTGGTGCTGTGGCTCGTCGTCGAGCTCCTGACGGTCCGGCCGTCCTCGTTCGAGACCGCCGTGGCCATTCTCATCCTGGCCGCGATCGCCGCCGTCTTCCTCGGCTTCGTGGCCGTGCACACGCTGCAAGCCCGGCCGTGGACGCGTGCCGCGACCCTGGTGTGGCAGCTGCTGCAGGTGGTCATCGCGATCGGCTGCTTCCAGGGCATCGTGGCGACCCCGACGATCGGCTGGTACCTGCTCGTCCCGGCTGTGCTCGCGCTCGTCCTCCTGTTCACGCCGCCCGTCGTGGCGGCGACGCGACGCGACGTCTGAGCGAGGCTAGGCGTCGACGCCGAGCTTCTTGCGCAGCGACGCGACGTGCCCGGTGGCCTTCACGTTGTAGAGCGCGAGCGTCACAACGCCCTCCTCGTCGATGACGAAGGTCGATCGCAGCACGCCCGTCACGACTTTGCCGTACAGCTTCTTCTCGCCCCAGGCGCCGTAGAGCTGGTGCACCGCGACGTCCGGATCGGACAGGAGGGTGAAGTTCAGGTTCTCTTCGTCGACCCAGGCGCGAAGCTTCGCGGGCAGGTCGCGCGAGACGCCGAGCACCGTGTAGCCGGCGCTCTTCAACGAATTGAGGTTGTCGCGAAAGTCGCACGCCTCGGTGGTGCAACCCGGAGTGCCGGCCTCGGGGTAGAAGTAGAGGATGACGCGCTGCCCGCGGTAGTCGGAGAGCGAACGGGATGCGCCGTCCTGGTCGAGGAGGGTGAATTCGGGGGCCGTCTGGCCGGCTTCGATGCGGCCGCTCGCGTCTGTCATGAACCCAGTATTTCGCATCCGTGGCGCCGCTCGCCTGCACGTCGAGGCCGGTTCGCGTTCGGCGCAGAGAGCATGCTAATGTTGACGACTGGCTCGCCTAGAGCCGCGCACCTCTAGCTCAATCGGCAGAGCAACTGACTCTTAATCAGTGGGTTCAGGGTTCAAGTCCCTGGGGGTGCACCACGACGAGAAGGCCCTCGATCTCAGCACCTGTGCGGGATCGAGGGCCTTCGTCGTAATCAGCCGCTCGGATGCGCTTGGCGCCTCACGGTCTCCCCGCTCGAAGCCTGGGCGGCGTCGACCGCGGGTTCAGAGCGCCGGGTCGCGCGTTTCCTCGTCTTCGGGGTGCGGGGCCGGCGCGCGGCCGTCGGCGGACGCCGCGACGGTGACGATCGCACCGACGGCGGCGCAGCCGAACGCGATCAAGGCGATCCACGACGTCAGGCTGTCCAGCGTGGCGTCGTCGGCCCCGTCAGGCGTCGCTCCCACGATGGCGGGCGCCACGATCGCGAGCACCACGTCGAGCAGGAACAGCACCGCGCCGATCACGTACGCCAGACGGAGCGCGAGCACGAGGTGGGCCAGACGCGGGTTCACCCTTCCACGCTAGTGCGTGCGGATGCCCGGGCGCGAGGCAGCAGCGCCGGGCCACCGATGCCGCCACGCAGGTGGTCCCGTGGGGACTACGTAGATATGGCCCGCGGACTACGTAATCCGGCGCGCATCCGTCAATTTTGCCGTCGAAAGTGAGTAAAACCTACTCATGCCGTTTCGACCAGACGGCCCCGTTCTCGCCCGAAATGCCGCGACGAAGCCGACGCCGCATGAAGAGAAAGTGTTCGAATCATGACACAGCACAAAAACCCCGTTCTGCTCTCCGACGGCCGCCGCCTGCGCGGCCGCGATCGCGCGTTCCAGCAGGCGCTCGCCGCGCTGGAGCGCCGCGAACCGCGGGCCGTCGTCGTCTGCGGCCCCGCCGGTGTGGGCCGCACGGCCTTCCTCGACGCCCTGGTGGGCGCCCTCGATCCCGCACGAGTGGTGCATCGTGTCCGGGGCACGCCGACCTCTCCGGGGTGCCGCTCGGCGCCCTGGCGCCGATTCTCGCGACACTGCCGAGCGACCCCGCCGGCTCCGCCATGGTCGGGTTTCACCGCGCCGTCAACTGCGCCGAAGTGGTGCTCGTGGTCGATGACGTCGAGTTGCTCGACCCCGCCAGCCTCGGCGTGCTGGAGCAGGTCGCGAACTCCGGTGTCGCCTCCCTCGTCGTGGCGCGAACCGTGCGGGTAGCGGCTGACGGGCTGGGCGCTGCGGCCCTCAACCTAGCGCGAGAGGCCTCCCTGCTCATCGAGCTGCGCCCGCTGAGCGCGGCCGATGGCTGCGCGGTGGTGAAAGACCTGCTCGGCCCGAGCGTCGGCGCCGCCGCAGCCGAGGAGATGGTGCGCCTGTCCGCGGGGAGCACGCGCCTGCTCGCCGAGCTGATCGAGGCATCCGTCGGCGCCTGCGACCTCGCCGACGATCAGGGGGCGTGGCGGGAGAGTTGGCCGCACGTCTCCGACGGCGTCATCGGCGCACTGCCCGCGAACCCGCTGCTCGCCCTGCCGCTCGTGCTCGACCTCCTGACGGTGCTGGCGGTGGCCGGCGAGCTGCCGGTCGAGCAGGCCGGTACGTCGGGCATCTCCGAGACCGGCACCCAGCAGGCCGAGGCGGCCGGATTCGTGACCACGCGCCGTCGCGACGGTCGCGTCTGGGCGGAGCTCGCGCATCCGCTCTACCGGCCGGTGCTGCTCACGACCGTCTCGGAGTTCGCGCGCACCGGGTTCTGTGCGGCCGGCGTCGACATGCTCGACGGCTACCCGGAACACCGCGTGCGCCGTGCTCTGCTGCAGCTGAACGCCGGCCAGCCCGTGGCGCCCCGGGTGCTCATCGACCTGGCCCGGCGGGAGTTGCGGGAGCGGCGCTACACGACCGCCATCACCCTCGGTGAGCACGCGGCCGAATCGGCGGGCCGGGATGCAGAACTCCGCGCCGCCGGTGAGTATGTACAGGCGCAGGCCTTGTCGCAGATCGGCCGGAGCCGCGAGGCCTCTGAGCACTTCGCCGCGGCTTGGACCGCCGTGAACAGCGCGGGCGACGCAGCCGACCGCGGGTTCATGGCCGCCCTCGCCCAGGCCGAGGGCAACCATCTGGCCTTCCGCGAACTGCAGCCTCAGGTGGCGGTGTCTCGCGTCGAGTCGGTGTTGCACCGGCTGGCCGACGATGACCGGGCGTCGGTGGAGGCCGACTTGGCGAAGTGGCGCCTGATGTCCGGTCAGGGAGTCCCGGTGGGTGTCGAGCAACTCGCCCTGGTCGGCCCGGTCG
>BADC01000508.1 GCA_000333435.1 Corynebacterium-like bacterium B27
GCCCGCCGCGCCGAGAGATAGCCCGACGCCACCTTTGTCGCCATGGTGACCACCGCGAGCGCGGCGGCCGGGAGCAGCATCGCGGTCAGCTCGCTCGCATCCGTCGTGAGGCCGAAGAACACGAGAACACCCGCCGCGAACAGGTCGCGCAGCGGTGTCAGCACCTGACTCGCCCGCTGCGCGACGCGCCCCGAGAGCGCGATGCCCACGAGGAAGGCCCCCACGGCCGACGACACGTTCACCTCGGCGGCGAGCCCCGCCACCAGCATGGTGAGCCCCAGCACGCCGAGCAGCAGGGGTTCCGGATGCTCGGGCGCGAAGATGCGCGAGATCACCGACCCGTGGCGCAGCGCGACGTACAGGATGAGCGCCACCACCCCGACCGCCACGGCCACCGCGATCGCCCCCTGGAGGAGCGACACCCCCACCACCAGCGCCGCGAGGATCGGCAGGTAGAACGCCATCGCGAGGTCTTCGATGACGAGGATGGCGAGCACCGTCGGCGTCTCCCGGTTGCTCAGCCGCCCGAGGTCGCGGAGCATCTTCGCCACCACCCCCGACGACGACACCCAGGTTACGCCGGCGAGCGCGACCGCCGCCACCGGCCCCCAGCCGAGCAGCAGGGCGAGGAGTGCGCCGGGCACGGCGTTGAACAGCGCGTCGATCAGCCCCGCCGTGCGCGACTGCCGGAGGTTCGTGAGCAGCTCCTGCGCCGTGTACTCCAGCCCGAGCAGCGCCAGCAGCAGGATGACGCCGATCTCTGAGCCGACCTGGAAGAAGTCCTCGCTCGCATCCAGCGGCAGCAGGCCGCCCTCGCCGAACAGCAGGCCGACGACGAGGTAGAACGGGATGGGCGAGATGCCGATCCGCAGGGCCAGCCGCCCCAGCAGGCTCATTCCCAGCAGGAGCGCGCCGACCTCGATCAGGATCAGCGTCGTCTCATGCACGGGCGGCCGCCTAGCCCGGGCCGTTGGCGATGATGTGGCCGAGGGCGTCGAGGCCCTCGCGCGTGCCGACGGCGATGATGGTGTCGCCCGGGCGCAGGATGTCGGCGGGCGTGGGTGACGGGATGACACCGGCGTCGCGCACGAGCGCCACGATCGACACCCGGGTGCGGGTGCGCGCCTTCGTGTCGCCGAGCGGACGGTTGAGGTAGGGCGAGTCGGTGGGCAGTTGCAACTGTTCGGTGAACAGGCCCGCCGCGTCGCCCGCGAGACTGGTGAGGCGGCTCATCGTGACCGAGCTGCCGAGGAGGTCGGCGAGCGCCGCCGCCTCGTCGTCGGTGAGCGGCACGGAGTCGCTCGACGAGTCGGGGTCGTCGATGTCGAACAGCGCGAGATCGCGGTCGCCGTCGCGATGCGACACCACGCTCACCCGCCGCCCGGTCTCGGTGAGCAGGTCGTGTCGTACGCCGATGCCCGGCAGGTCGACCTTCTCGATGCGCACTCCCACGGGTTCACGCTAGCAGCAGGCCGTTGCCCCGTCGCAGAGGTGGGCCTTGGCGAACCGGCCGAACGGGCGCACGATGGATGCACGGCGCGGTGTCCGCGCACGTCCCCGATCGGAGATCCTCGTGAAAAAGATCCTGTTGCTGCTCGCCTTCGCACTCGGCTACGTGCTCGGCGCGCGCGCCGGCCGCCGGCGCTACGAGCAGATCCGCGAGAAGGCTCAGCAGCTGTGGAACGACCAGCACGTCCAGTCGGCCGTGCACAGCGCCGGCGACCTCGTGGAGACGGCCGTCGACCGGGTGAGCGAGCGCGCCGGCGACGTCATCGGCAAGGTGCGCGGTCAAGGCCGGGATGCCTGAGCCCACCCGCGCTTCGGCACCACCGGCGCCCGGCGACGAGACCGTCGACGCCGCCGACCGGTCGACGACTCGGCTGATCGCCGACCTGCCCGCGCTCGTGGTCGGCCTGCTGCGCGACGAGCTCGACGCGCTCAAGCAGGAGCTGACCGCGCGAATCGCCCGGCTGGGCATCGGCGCAGGCCTCGTGGCGGGTGCGGCGTTCATCGGGTTCTTCGCCCTTGCGGTGTTCGTCGCCGCCGCGATCCTCGCCCTCGCCCTCGTCGTGCCCGGCTGGGCCGCCGCGCTCATCGTGTTCGGCGGCCTCCTCGTGATCGCGATCGTGCTCGCGCTGGTCGGGGCGCGTACGCTCAAGAAGAAGTCGGGCGAGCAGGGGGAGCACTGATGGCGGCCAAGAAGCAGAACGACCCGAACCAGGAACTCAGCGTTCCCGCCGCCGTCGCCGAGGTCGCGAAGGCAGCCGTGCAGGCGCGGGCCGTGCGCCCCGAGCCCGAGACCGACGAGGCGCCGGCCGAGCAGCCGCCGCAGCGCTCCCGCGCCGAGGTGCAGGCCGACATCGCCGCCAAGCGGGCCGAACTGAGTGACGTGCTGAGCGAGCTCGAGCGGCGCCTCGACGTGCCGACGCGGGTGAAGACGTCCGTGCGCGAGATCGCGAGCGATCCGGTGCGCGGTGCCCGCGCGCATCCGAAGACCGTGGCGGCTGCAGCGGTCGCAGCAGCAGGGCTTGCGGCCGGCATCGTGCTGGTCGTTCGCGCGCTCACCCGGTAGCGCGCCGGACGCCCGGGCTCAGGCCTCGACGGCCGCGGCCATGCGATCGAGGAACGCGATCACCACGCCGCGATCCTCGGGGCTCAGCGATTCCGCCACCGCGAGCATCCGCTGATGCGATTCCGCGAGGGCAGCGCGCACGTCGTCGTCGGCACTCGCTGTGGGCATCAGGATGAGTGCACGCCGGTCGGTGGGATGCGGCTGCCGCTCGATGTGGCCCGACTTCTCGAGCCGGTCGATCAACGTCGTGGTGGAGGCCGAGGAGATGTCGAGCAGGTCGGCCAGGTCTTTCGGGCTGATGTACCGCCCGGTCTGCCGGCCCCGGATCACGTGGCGGACGGCGGCGATGTCGTTCTCGCCCATGCGCATCTCCTGACGGGTGCGCAGGCGCATGGCGGTCTCGGCGGTGCGGTAACGCCGCATCGCCTGCAGCACGTCGACGGGGCCCTGCGACTCGGCGTCGCCGGGGTACCAGTACTGCGTGGCAGAATGTGCTCCAGCGGTCTCCATGAGCCAAGAATAAACCGAATCCGGCGTTCTGTTAGGAAATCGAGTAATCAGTTCGTCTAGCGACCAGGGTGGCATGATCGGATCATGGCCTCCACCGCGATCAGCACCGCCGCCGACGTCTCCCCCATGCTCGCCAAGGCGGTCGCCGCCGTGCCCGAGCCCGATGCCGTCGACGGCGGCTTGAGCTACGAGCCGAAATGGGACGGCTTCCGTGGAATCGTGTCGTTCGACGGCACCGACGTCGTCATCGCCAGCCGCGGCGCGAAGCCGCTCACCCGTTACTTCCCCGAGCTGGTCGAGGCGTTCGCCCGGCTGCTGCCCGAGCCCTGCGTGCTCGACGGCGAGATCGTGGTGCGCTCGGGTGCGCCGGGCGGCGAGAAGCTCGACTGGGAGCTGCTCTCGCAGCGCATCCACCCCGCCGAGAGCCGCATCACCCTGCTCGCCGAACAGACGCCCGCCATGTTCGTGGCCTTCGACCTGTTGGCGCAGGGCGAGCGGTCGCTGCTCGAGGCGCCCTTCGCCGAACGCCGGGCTGCGCTGGAGAAGTTCGCGGCGGGCCTCGGCGACCCCATCCATGTCTCCCAGGCGACGGACGACGTCGAGCTCGCCCGGCGCTGGCTCGTGGAGTTCGAGGGCGCGGGCCTCGACGGCGTCGTCGCCAAGCCGCTGAAGGCGCCCTACGCGCCGGGCAAGCGGGTGATGCTGAAGGCCAAGCACCACCGCACCGCCGACGTGGTGGTGCTCGGCTACCGCGTGCACAAGAGCGGGCAGGGCGTCGGATCGCTGCTCCTCGGGTTGTACGACGCCGACGGTGAGCTCCGCAACGTCGGCGGCGCGTCGGCGTTCAGCGACGCCCGGCGCCTCGAGCTCGTCGACGAACTGGCCCCGCTGGTCGAGCACGACGCATCCGGAGCCCCCGTCACCGGCGAGACGGAACGCAGCCGCTTCTCGTCGGGCAAGGACGTCTCGTTCGTGCGGCTCACCCCCACCCGGGTGATGGAGGTGCGGTACGACCAGATGGAGGGAATGCGCTTCCGGCACACGGTGCAGTTCGACCGCTGGCGGCCCGATCGCGACCCGCGCTCGTGCACCTTCGAGCAGCTCGAACGCCCGATCGCCTACGACCTCAGCGACGTCCTGGTCTGACAGCGCACGGTCGGACACCGCCCGGTCTGACACCGCGGCCGGCGGGTCACTCCGCGGCCGGCTCCTTCTTCGCCCGGCTGGGCTGCACCCGGGGCGGCTCCCCCGGCATCTTCGGGTAGTCGGGCGGGAAGGGCAGCTCGCCGAGCCCCGCCTCGAGGTCGCGCGCCCACCAGCCGAGCGCGGTCTCCACGCTGCCGGGGTGAGCACCGAACTCCGCCCACGGGTCGCCCACCGTCGCCAGCCGCTCCGGCACGGTGAGGATGGTGAAGCGGCGCGGATCGGCGGTCTCCAGCTCGTCCCAGGTGATGGGGCACGAGACCGGGGCGTGGGCGAGGGCGCGCGGGCTG
>BADC01000507.1 GCA_000333435.1 Corynebacterium-like bacterium B27
TCCAGCCCGACTCTTGCTCCAGAGCGAGTCGAGGCACTGGAACTGGTCCGAGCCCCAGCCGTACTGGTCCGCGGCCATCTGCGCCGCGATGGCGCGAGCACCGTCGGGGGTGCTCGCCTGGGCGGCGGCGTCGGCGGCGGCCTGAGCGGCGGCAGCGGCAGCGGCGGCTTCGGCCGCGGCCTGAGCGGCAGCAGCAGCAGCGGCATCCGCGGCGGCCTTGTCGACGGCGGCGACCTGGCTCTCGGCCGCCGTGGTCACGGCGACCGCGGTGTTCGTGAGCGTCTGCACCGTCGTGGTGTCGAGGTACTGGTAGTTGGCCAGCGACGCCACCGAGGAGATGAGGGGCGCGGTGTCGACCTTGCCCTTGGCTGCGGCGAGCACGGAGGTCGCACGCTCGATGGTCGCCTCCGCACGGCTGTCGGCACGCTCGGTGGTGCGCTCGATCAGCTGGGAGTGCTCGTCGGCCTTCGCCGCGCCGACGGCCGCGGTGGCGGTGACGCCGGCCGACAGCCCGGCTGCGTTCTGCGCGTTGGCGACGGCCGGGTGCGCGAAGGAGGCGATGGCCACCAGGGCGGCGGCCGCGGTGAGTCCCGCGATGGGGGCGCGGCGTGAGGTGCGCCTGTCCCGGCGCTCACGTCGGGTCGTGGGGGTGGTAGGGGTGGTGGGGCTGGGTGTGGAGTTGCGCATTGTGTCCATTGGATCGGGCCCTGGAGTGCGGATGCGCGTGCACGGTGGGCACACACGTCGGGTTCGTGAAGCACTCCTGCCGCACTGGCTCGCTCGCAGCGGGCACGGCGGAGCAGCACGACGAGGTGTCGGGCTCCGCGCGGCAGATGGCGGTGACGGTCGATGTCGGGTCACCGGCGGGCAGTCACGGCTGCGCCGACCGGCGGTGTTCGCGGTCATCCGGGAAGTGGATGTTCGGGTCATCCCGGGGCAAACAATTGAAGCAACAAGTATGTGGGGCGTTTCTGAGAGCTTTCTCCATACCGGTGCCGGGCCGGTCCCGCCGGACGTTTCAGCGCCGAAGATGGGTCCATGGTCCGCGGATACACCGCTCAGCAGGTGCGCGACGCCGAGCGACCCCATCTCGACGCCGGCGAGCCGCTCATGCTTCGCGCCGCACACGGCCTGGCCGAGCGCATCCGGGGTCTCGTCGGTGAGCGCGCCGGGCGGGACGTCCCGCGGGTGCTGTTACTCGTCGGCTCCGGCGACAACGGCGGCGACGCGCTGTTCGCGGGTGCCGAGCTCGCCGCGGCCGGGCTGGCGGTCGACGCCCTCCCCGTCGGCTCCCGGATGCACGCGGCCGGCCGCGAGGCCGCCGGCGCCGCCGGGGTGACGATGCTGACCGAGGATCCCGCCGCGAGCGCCTACGACGTGATCGTCGACGGCATCCTGGGCACCGGCACCACCGCAGGAGCACCCGCCCTGCGCGGGCGCGCCCGTGAAGTGGTGCTCGCGCTGCTGGGCGAACTGCCACCCGGCGACGGGCGAACGGCGCCCGGCGCACCCGGGGCCGCCCGGCCGCTCGTGGTGGCGGTCGACCTCCCGAGCGGGGTCGACCCCGACACCGGCGCCGTGGCCGACCTGGTGGTGCTGCCCGCCGACGTCACGGTCACCTTCGGGGGCGTGAAAGCGGGACTCCTCCGCGGCGAGGGCGCACGCCTCGCGGGCCGCATCCACCTCGTCGAGATCGGCATCAAGCCGACCTGGCGGCTCTCACCCCCGCCCTCGACCTCCCCTGACCGCTTACCGTCCAGGGGCGGGTCAGCTGGCGACGGCGCGCCGG
>BADC01000506.1 GCA_000333435.1 Corynebacterium-like bacterium B27
TGGAGCGCCCGGCATGCCCTTCAAGACCATCGGTGGCCGCCGGTACATCGCACATGACGACCTCCTCAGGATGCTCCGGGTCCGCATCCTCAACGAACGCCTGCACCAATTCGCGAAAAAAGATTAGGTGCTCTACTTGACGCCTACGGCATTGCACAGTTTCACTACAAGGTAAGCACTTCTGCACCCACTGATCAGAGCCAGCCTCTCGGTGGGTTTCGTGCATCTCACACCCGCCACCGTTCTCTTCCGGTGGTGACACAGGGCTGACAACCTGGCGCCAGGGGGCGCGAACTCGTCACCCCGGCTACTGGGTAAGTGGCAAGCACCGCGGGTGGGCAGGGTCGACGCGTGATGCGCACTGCCCACCCGCGGATACAGTGGTCGGATGTCGACGAACGCAGTGCGCAGCCGAGCGATAAGGACATCGGCGACGCTGCTGAGTGGGCCTGTCGAACTGCTCGACTTTCTCGTTCCGCTGTGGGCGGGAGCGATGCTTGGGCTCGGAGCCCCTGTGATCGGATGGCTGGTGGCCGCAGAGCTTGTTGTGTCGGTGCTCGTACGACCTCTCGCTGGCTATCTTGCTGATACGCGACCGCGGTCCCGGGTTGCGGCGGTCGGAGCCTTCGTCTTCAGCCTCAGTTGCTTGATCTACGCAGGAGCGAGTACACCCGCAATGGCGTTCGTTGCGGCATTCCTCGGCGGGATCGCAGGCCCGCTGTTCTGGATCTCCCTACGCGCGATCGCCGCTGAGTACCTCGCAGACAACTCGGGAACGTTCGCGGGGCTCATGTCGGCAGAGGCTCTCGGATCATGGATCTTCTGGGGGCCAGCGATGGTCCTTCTCGGGGCCTTCGGGTACTCGGCGGTCTTCATTGGACTCGCCGTTGCGGCGGTCGCCGCGGGCGCGCGCTTGATGCTCACCCCCAAGGAACCGATCGTCGTGCGAGCGGAGCTTGCCGGCGGAATCCGTGAACATGTCCGCCGACTCGCGCCATTGATGACGATTGGTGGCTTCGCCACTGCCGCTGAGGCTGGTGTGGGGTTGGCGCTTCTGCTGCAGCTGCAAGCTGCTGGCCTCGAAGTCTGGC
This sequence comes from Corynebacterium-like bacterium B27, assembly GCA_000333435.1. Taxonomy (GTDB): domain Bacteria; phylum Actinomycetota; class Actinomycetes; order Actinomycetales; family Microbacteriaceae; genus Herbiconiux. The sequence continues at coordinate 1,092 of BADC01000506.1, forward strand.
AAATCGCTCTGGTCTACCTGCCAGGCGGTATCGCACTCACCGTTCTTCCGCGCCCCCTTCACGCTGTAGTTGAGCGGTGGGGTCGTAAACCTGCCTACGTCGCTGCTTCTATCGCGACTGCTGTGAGCGTGGCTGCGCTGGCACTCTCGCCGCCGGTGATCCTTGTAGCCGCACTGTGGATCGTCATGTCGGCCTCACTCGCGCTTCTCTACCCGCTGCAGAAGACTCTTGTCTCGGAGGCGAGCGGGGGCCGGGTCGCCCGCGGGATGAGCCTGCAGGCGAACGCGGACACGATCGGTGCGGCAGTCGGAGTGGTTGCTGTGGGCGTCATCGTCGTTGACGGCCGGTGGGCACCCGCATTCATCGTCTGTGCTGTCATTATCTTGTGCGGCGCGGCCCTAGCTTTCTGGGTCATTGATCGCACCGGCCAGGAGTACCGAGAGGGGGTAGCGAGGGGCTGAAAGCCCCTCGACGTAGTGGTCGGACCAGTCGATGACACAGTGACACCGGGCGACTTCCCTCTCGAGGAGGGATGGGCGCAGCACCTCACCCAGCCCGCCTGACCCGCGGCACGGCGACCGGAACGGCACCCACGTCGAAGGAGACGCCATGACGAAGCTCAACATCGCGGCCGGCAACTCCCGGTTCTTCTGGTGCCCAGGCTGCGACAGCGCCCACCACATCGACGTCCGTGCAGGCGGGTGGACATGCGATGACGACATCGAGCACCCACCATCCAGCCGTCCGTACTCGTGTACTCGCACGGCACGCTGATCGATGACTCCCTGGAAGGCGAAGCGCTCACCGCACCCGCCAACATCCGGCAGACGCCCCAGTGTCATTCCTTCGTCACAGCTGGTCGCATCGAGTTCCTGACCGACTCCACGCACGAGCTCGCCGGCCAAACCGTCGACCTTCCCGACTGGCCGTACGCATGAGACCCCTGCCCGTCATCCTCATCGGGATCACCCTGATGAAGCTGGCCGTGCTCGCCGCCCTCTACTCGCTGCGCCTGGCACCCGCCGACCCAGAGCCCGAGCATGAGGAAGGGCCGGCCAGCGTCCCCCGCTGAACCGGCCCCGCCACATCAGCCATTCGGCGGATACGGGTCCTGCTTGTTGATCGTGTCCTTCTGACGGATCTGCCCATCCCGACCATGGATGTTGAGCTCCCCACCATCAGACGAGTTGTTCAGGTACTGACGCGCAGCAGCGGCAGCCTCAGCCTGCGTGTCGTGATGCGACGACGACGCGCCCTGCTGGCTGTGCACCCTCCCCATCGACTACGAAGCCCCACACGACGACTACCAGAACGACGACCGCTTCCAACTCGATCACTTCTACCCGGTCTCCACGCACATGTTGCCGCCCTATGGATAGCCTTCGTTGCAGCGGCTGGTGCCGTGGCCGCCGCGGTGTTCGCAGGATTCCAGATGGTGGATGCTCGCCGTTCCGCAGAACGAGCGCAGAAGGCCGAAGAAGCCGCGGCAGCTACACAAGATCGAGTAACCGGCGCTCTAGAGGCGATGGCCTTTCTCGATGGCCCACCGTGGACCGTGGAATGGATCTCAGGCGGCGCCTACCTGCTGACAAACAACGCGCCGGTCGCAGCACACGACGTGCGCGCGTCCATCGACGCGGACATGGCCACCGTAGGGGACCTCCCACAGGGCATCGACATCGGAGCACGCAGCGCAATCAAGTTCATGGACACCGCCCACATGGGGACCGGATTCCAGAAAAACACCACCGTCACCTGGACCAATCGCAGCGGCGACGATCTCATATGGACTCACCCACTCCCACCCAGCTCCGCCGCTCCTCCCAGACGCTGAAAAATCCACGAACCTCGAAATCACGGACCACCTCGCCCGCTACCTGCCGCCCGGCGCCGGCGCCGGGCGGCAGGCGGCACCATTTCGTGGCGACGCCCAGGCCGGACCGATGCCGGCGTTTCGGAGCATCCGCGATCAGTACCAG
>BADC01000505.1 GCA_000333435.1 Corynebacterium-like bacterium B27
GGCAACCTCACCCACACGCCGCACGGCTTCGGCATCAGCGCACTTCTGCCCTACGTCATGCGGTTCAACCTGCCGACACGGGTGGCGGAGTTCGCCGAGATCGGGCGGCTGCTCGGGGTCGCCTCGGCGTCGTCGCCGCTGATCGAGCAGGCACACGCCGGCATCACGCGCATCGAGGCGTTGCTCGCCGCGATCGGCGCACCGCTCGATGTCGCGGCGCTCGGCCTCTCCCCGGACGACTTCGGCTTCGTGGCCGACCAGGCGATGCTCGCCACCCGCCTCACCGCCAACAACCCGCGGGAGCTGACGCGGGAGGCCGTGATCGCCATCCTCGAGCGCAGTCACGCGGGCGACCGCAGCTGGTGGGAGGTGTGACGCCCACGGCGGGGCCCTCGGCGCCGCCCGCCGAGTCCGGGGCGGTCGTCGCGGTCGCCGGGGCGGGGTCGATCGGGGTCGCGTTCGCCGTGCTGTTCGCGGCGGCGGGGCATCCGGTGCGGGTGTGGGACGCGTTTCCCGAGGTGTTCGATCGGGCGCGCGCCGACCTCAGGTCGCGGCTCGAGCTGCTGGCCGGCTTCGGTCTGCTCGCCGAGCCGCCCGCCGTGGTCGCCGGCCGAGTGAGCTTCGAGGCCGAGCTCGCCGATGCGGTGCGCGATGCCGCGCTCGTGCAGGAGTGCGCCCCCGAGCGGGTCGAGCTGAAGCGCGACCTCTTCGCCGCCGTCGCGGCGGTGGCGCCGCGGGATGCGGTGCTCGCCTCCTCGAGCTCGGCCATCACCCCGAGCACGATCCTCGCCGCTCTCAGTGCAGACGCCGCCCCGGCCGCGCACAGCGACCTGGCCCGGCGGCTGATCGTGGCGCATCCGGGGAACCCGCCGTACCTGCTGTCGGTGATCGAGCTGGTGGCCTCGGCGGCGACCGATCCGGCGGTGCTCGAACGCGCATCCGCTCTGTATCGAGGGGCCGGACTGCGGCCGGTGCACGTGCGCAAAGAGGTCGAGGGGTTCGTGTTCAACCGCCTGCAGGGCGCGGTGCTCCGCGAAGCGTACGCGCTGGTGCGCGACGGGGTGGCGACGGTCGAGGACATCGACGAGGTGGTGCGCTCGGGCCTCGGCCGGCGCTGGAGCTTCATCGGACCGTTCGAGACGGTCGACCTCAACACCCGCGGCGGCATCGAGTCGCACGCCCAGAAGATGGGGCCCGCCTACGAGCGGATGGGCGCCGAACGCGGCCAGCACGACCCCTGGACCCCGGAGCTCGTGGCCGAGGTGGTCGCCCAGCGCCGTGCCGCACTCCCCCTCGACGAGTGGGACGCCCGGGTGCGCTGGCGCGACGAGCAGCTCATGCGCCTGAAGCCCCTCTGGGACGCCCTGCGCTGAACCCTGCCCTCCTTGGGCCGAGGGCCGAGGGCCGAGCGCCGCTCAGTGCCGCGCGGTGAGGGCGAGATCGCGGGAGATGGCCTCGGCCGCGGCGAGGAGGGCGGGCACGAACTCGTCGGTGAGACGCTCGAGCGGGGTCGCGCCGGAGGTCGTCGACACGTTGATGGCGGCCACGACGTCGCCGCCCCCACTGCGCGCTCCGCCCTGGCGCACGGGCGCTGCGACCGAGCGGAGGCCGACCTCGAGCTCCTGGTCGACGATGGTCCAGCCGCGGTCGCGCACCGCCTCGAGCTCAGCGCGGAGCGCTGCGGGGTCGGTGAGGGTGCTCGCGGTGAACCCGGTGGGGTGCAGAGTCGCCAGGTACGCGGCGAGCTCGGCGTCGGGCAGTCCCGCGAGCAGCACCCGCCCCATCGAGGTGGCGTAGGCGGGGATCGGGTGCCGATCGTGATTCCCACGGTCATGATGCGCCGCGTCGGCACCCGAGCCACGTAGACGATCTGATCGCCGTCGAGAACGGATGCCGAGGTCGACTCCCCGAGGTCGCGCGAGAGCCGCTCGAGGTGCGGCTGGGCGACCTCCGGCAGGGTGAGGCCGGAGAGGTAGCTGAACCCGAGCTCGAGCACCCGCGGGGTGAGCGCGAACAACCGCCCGTCGCTGCGCACGTAGCCGAGTTCGACGAGCGTCAGCAGAAAGCGCCGCGCGGTCGCCCGGGTGAGGTCGGTGACCCGGGCGATGTCGCTCAGCGTCATCTCCGGCTGCTCGGCCGAGAACGCCTTGATCACGTCGAGCCCGCGGGCCAGCGACTGCACGAACTGCCCGCTCGGGTCGGGGTGTCCGCCGTCGGATGCGTCACGCGGCTCGGCCATCGTCACATGCTACCGGCGCCTGCATCTGCGCCGGCGCCGCCGTGCCCGCTCAGCGCTCGAGCACGACCGCGAGGCCCTGGCCGACGCCGATGCAGATCGCCGCCACCCCCACCCCGCCGCCGCGCCGCGCCAGCTCGTGCGCCACATGCCCGATGATGCGGCCTCCGGATGCGCCGAGCGGATGCCCCATCGCGATCGCCCCGCCGTGGATGTTCACGATCTCGGGGTCGAGCTCGGTCCAGAGCTTCAGGCACGCGAGGCTCTGCGAGGCGAAGGCCTCGTTGAGCTCCACGACGTCGACGTCGGCCCAGGTCTTGCCCGCCCGGGCCAGCGCGCGATTCGCGGCCTCGACGGGCGCGATGCCGAACACGTCGGGGTCGTTGCCCGCCACCCCGCGCCCCGCGATGCGCGCGAGCGGTTCGGCGCCCGGCACCGCACCCTCGCCGCCGACGAGCACCATCGATGCCCCGTCGGTGAGGGGCGACGAGTTCCCGGCCGTCACCGAGCCGTCGGCACGGAACGCCGGTTTCAGCGGCGCGAGCGACTCCACGCTCGACCCCGCGCGAATGCCCTCGTCCCGCTCGAGTTCCACGCCCGGCACCGGCACGATCTCGTTCGCGTACACCCCCGCGTCCCACGCGGCGGCGGCGAGGTTGTGCGAGCGGGCGGCGAAGGCATCCTGCTCCTCGCGCGAGATGGCGAAGCGCTCGGCCAGGATCTCGGCCGATTCGCCGTTCGGGATGGCCCACTGCGCCGGCATCCGCGGGTTCGTGAATCGCCAGCCCAGGGTGGTGGAGTACATCGTCTCGTTGCCGGCCGGGTAGGGGCGGCTCGGCTTCGCGAGCACCCACGGCGCCCGGCTCATCGACTCGACGCCACCCGCCACCACCACGTCGGCATCGCCCGCCTCGATGGCGCGGCTGGCCTGGATGACGGCCTCGACGCTCGACCCGCACAGCCGGTTCACGGTCACCCCGGGAACGGATGTCGGGAGTCCGGCGAGGAGCACCGCCATGCGGGCGACGTCGCGGTTGTCCTCGCCGGCCTGGTTCGCGGCGCCGAGGATGACGTCGTCGACCGCGGCATCCGTGAGCCCGGGCACGCGGTCGAGGAGCGCGCGCAGCGTCGAGGCGGCGAGATCGTCGGGCCGCACGCCCGCGAGCCCCTTGCCGATGCGGCCGAACGGGGTGCGCACGGCGTCGTACACGTAACTGCCGGTCATGGCGTGTTCCCTCCTCGCGACCCGTCGATTTCGGCCCTTCCCGCACCGTTCTCGGGCGAAAAGTGACGGGTCGCGAGGGGGGTCGCCGCCTCGGGACGCTGATCGGTGAGAGTGAGGCCCGTGAGCTCACGGAGCTCATCGAGCGTGGTGTCGCCGAACACGTCGGAGACGGCGAGGCCGTCCGGCGTGACGTCGAACACGGCGCGGTCGGTGTAGATCCGGCTGACGCAGCCGACGCCGGTCAGCGGGTAGCTGCATTCGGCGACGAGCTTCGAGGTGCCGTCGCGTGTCAGGAGGTCGGTCATCACGTACACGTCCTTGGCGCCGATCGCGAGGTCCATCGCCCCGCCCACCGCGGGGATCGCATCCGGGGCACCCGTGTGCCAGTTCGCGAGGTCGCCGCGCTCGGAGACCTGGAAGGCCCCCAGCACGCACACGTCGAGGTGGCCGCCGCGCATCATGCCGAAGGAGTCGGCGTGATGGAAATACGCCGCGCCGGGCAGTTCCGTCACGGGCTGCTTGCCGGCGTTGATGAGGTCGGGATCGATGCGGCCGGGCGCCGGCGCCGGGCCCATGCCGAGCATCCCGTTCTCGGTGTGCAGGATGATCTCGAGGTCGTCGGGCAGGTAGTTGGCGATGAGCGTCGGCGCGCCGATGCCGAGGTTGACCACAGCACCCTCGGGGATGTCGCGGGCGATTCGGGCGGCGAGCGTGTCGCGGTCGATGCCGGTCATGCCACCTTCTCCGCTCCCACGAACTCGCCGGCGGCGAGCCACGGCCGCTCCCCCAGGGGGACCACCCGGTCGACGAAGATGCCGGGCGTCACCACCGTCTCGGGGTCGAGGTCGCCGAGCTCCACCACCTCGTCGACCTGCACGATGGTGGTCGCCGCGGCGGCCGCCATCAGCGGGCCGAAGTTGCGGGCCGTCTTGCGGTAGACGAGGTTGCCCCAGCGGTCGGCCTTGAACGCGCTGATCAGCGCGACATCGGCACGGAGCGGCAGCTCCAGGAGGTACTCCCGGCCGTCGATGGTGCGCGTCTCCTTGCCCTCGGCCACCAGGGTGCCCACGCCGGTCGGCGTGTAGAAGCCGCCGATTCCGGCGCCGGCGGCACGGATGCGCTCGGCCAGATTCCCCTGCGGCACCAGTTCGAGCTCGATCTCCCCCGCGCGGTATTTCGCGTCGAAGATGTACGAATCGGTCTGCCTCGGAAACGAGCAGATCACCTTGCGCACCCGTCCGGCGCCGATCAGCGCCGCGATGCCGGTGTCGCCGTTGCCGGCGTTGTTGTTGATGACCGTCAGATCGGTGGCGCCCTGCGCGATCAGGGCATCGATCAGCTCCACCGGCTGACCCGCTCGGCCGAAGCCGCCGATCATCACGGTCGAGCCGTCGCGGATGTCGCTGACGGCATCCGCGAGCCCTGCGCTCGTCTTCGAGATCACATCCGCCTCCTCGTGTACTGCAGTGTTCGCTCTGCGAACGTCTGTGCGTATTGTGACACTATCACGCCCCAAGACTCCCGTAAACTCCTCGCGAGCCGTCAAAAATGGCCCTAGAACGCGTGTTCTAGGGCCAAAAGTGACGGGTCGCGAGGAGGGTCAACCCCAGGTGCCGGGCGGGGACGCGTACTCGGGCACCGGAGTGTAGGCCCAGTGCGAGCCGTTGCCGTAGTGACTGCTCGCCCACGGCGACGCCCAGATGGCGGCCTCGATCTGCGCGGTCGGCGCCGAGGTGCTGAAGCCCTCGACGATGGCCGCGTACCCGGAGTTGCCGTGCAGCGCGTTGCCCACGTTCTGGGCGGCGGTGACGAGGTTGTCATAGCTGCCGAGGCCTGAGCCGCCGCCCGACCCCCAGCCGTTGTTCAGCGGATTGTTGCGCAGCCACCAGTCGTCGGGGCCGTTCTCCTGGCGCATCCAGCGCAGCATCACCGTCACGTTCGACTCGCTCACCGGGAAGCCGGCGAGGTAGAGCACGAGCTCGGCCCAGTCGCGATTGGTGCTGCCCGAGGTGTAGGTCTCAAGGCCCGGGGCCGCTTCGTAACCGTCACGCGCGATCGCCGCAGCGACGGCGCTCTCGGAGACCGACACCGTCTGGTCGGCACCGTCGGCCGCCCACGCGTGCGACGCCGCCTCCGCGGCCGAACCGGCCTCGTCGGTGGGCGGAGGCGGTGCGAGCGCGGTGAGGGCGGTGAGAGCGAACACCGCGGCGCCCGCGCAGAGGGTGAGCACGACGCTCCGCGGGCGAGGTGCCCGTGCGGAGCGGTTGCTGGTGCGGAGGAAGAGTGAGGCCATTCGGGAGCGGTCCTGCGTCGCGCCCGGCACGGAGCGGCCGAGCCGAGATGGCCCACCCTACCAGCCGATCCGAGATGCCGCCTGGGGCACTGTCGGAGGGGATACCCAGGGTTGGTCGACAGCTGTCGCGGTACACTCGGTCGCAGATGCCGCACACGACTCTCCGCCACGCCGACGCCGAAACGGTGCAGGATTACGTCCTGACCCGCTCCATCATGCGCTTCTCGCGGGGGGCACCGCCCGAGGAGTGGCAGTTCGAACACCGCGAGGTGCGGCTGGCGTCGGGACCGCGATGGGACGAGAGCCACGCGTTCCTCTACGACTACACGCTCGCGCGCATCGCCGTCGCCGCCGATCGCCGGCCGGCCCGTCGGGTGCACGGTACCCCGGAGTTCGTCGAGCACATCCTCGATTCGGTGCGGGCATCCGCGAGTGAATCGGCACGCCGGCTGTGGGCGGCGCGACGGGCGGAACCAGCAGCGGCGCCGGAGGCCACGACCGTCGCCCTGGTCAGTCTGCTGCTCGCGCCGCCGGCGCGGGAGGATCGACCGACGTTGATGCGCCGGCTCCCGCCGCCGTATCCGGCTTGACCGCCCCCGATAGGGTTGACGTATGACGTCTGGTTCGGTTCAGCAACTCGAGCAGCCTCTGGTGCGCTTCGGTGATTTCTACCTCACCGAGCACTGGGTGGTGACGCCGCAGGGCAGCATCCCGCTCGCCGGCTGCCAGATCTCGGTGGCGAACTACACGCGGGTCGACCGCGTCATCCCGACCTGGGCGATCGTCGTCGCCATCGTCGGCCTGTTCGTCATCACGCTGTTCAGCCTGCTCTTCCTGCTGGCCAAAGAAGACCGGGTGAGCGGATTCGCGCAGATCACCATCTCGAACGGCGCGTTCACCTACCAGACCGGCGAGCCCGCCCAGTTCAACCTCGCGGCGCAGTTCCACGAGCTGCAGCAGCGCGCCAACTACGCCCGCGCCCTCATCGCGCGCGCCTGACCCCGCGCATCCTTGCGCAGGACTTCGGCCCGTTTTCAGGAGGCATCCGCCTGAAAACGGCCGACCGCCCGGCCTAAACCTGAGTCGCGCGCGGCCCACCGGTCGCGACCGCGACGCGCGGGCGCGACCGCCACGCGCCGCGGCGAGGCGCGGTCGCCGCGGCGCGCCCAGGGTGGTTCAGCGCGGGGTGCGGGCGTCGTCGATGGCGCGGGCGACGACGGCGGCCGTCCACACGGCGGTGTCGCGGATGGCGCGTTCGGCCTCGGGTTGGGTGCTGCGGGCGCGGGCCGTCGAGTCGTCGGCGGGATCGGGCACGGGTGGACCTCCGGGAGCGTGTCGGGCCGCCGCGACGTCGGGTGAACGCCTCGCCGAGGGATAACGGCTGATCGGCCCGGGAATACGCTAACCCGCCCTGGCCCCGCCAACCTGCCGATCACCCGCTAATCACCCCGGCGGTCACCCGCACTGCGACCTCCCCGCACCGGGGCGTCGCCCCGAGTGCGAGCCTCAGACCGTGCAGTACTCCGCGAGGTGCTGCCCGGTCAGCGTCGAGCGCGCGGCGACCAGCTCGGCCGGCGTGCCCTCGAACACGACCCGCCCGCCGTCGTGCCCGGCACCCGGACCGAGATCGATGATCCAGTCGGCGTGCGCCATCACGGCCTGGTGATGCTCGATCACGATCACCGTCTTGCCCGAGTCGACCAGGCGATCGAGGAGCCCGAGCAACTGCTCCACGTCGGCCAGGTGCAGCCCCGAGGTGGGCTCGTCGAGCACGTACACCCCGCCCTTCTCGGCCATGTGGATGGCCAGCTTCAAGCGCTGCCGTTCCCCGCCGGACAGCGTGGTGAGCGGCTGCCCGAGACTGAGGTAGCCGAGCCCCACGTCGACCAGCCGCCGCAGGATGGCGTGCGCCGGCCCCGACCCGAAGAACTCCTCGGCCTCGGCCACCGGCATCGCCAGCACCTCCGCGATGTTCTTGCCGTCGAGGCGGTACTCCAGCACCGACGCCTGGAACCTCTTGCCGCCGCACTCCTCGCACACCGTCGCCACCCCGGCCATCATCGCCAGGTCGGTGTAGATGACTCCGGCACCCTTGCAGTTCGGGCACGCCCCCTCGGAGTTCGCGCTGAACAGCGCCGCCTTCACCCCGTTGGCCTTCGCGAACGCGGTACGGATGGGATCGAGCAGCCCCGTGTAGGTCGCGGGGTTGCTGCGTCGCGACCCGCGGATCGCCGTCTGATCCACCGACACCACGTTCGCGCCGGCCGGGATCGACCCGTGGATGAGGGAGCTCTTGCCCGAACCCGCCACCCCGGTCACCACCGTGAGCACCCCGAGCGGCACATCCACATCCACCCCTTGCAGGTTGTGGCGCCGGGCGTCGCGGATCTCGAGCACACCCGCGGGCGTGCGCACCGCATCCTTCAGCCGCGCCCGGTCGCCGAGGTGGCGGCCGGTAAGGGTGTCGGATGCCCGCAACTGGTCGACCGTGCCCGAGAACGTGATCTCGCCGCCGTGCACCCCCGCGCGCGGCCCGAGGTCGACCACGTGATCGGCGATCTCGATCGTCTCGGGCTTGTGCTCGACCACGAGGACGGTGTTGCCCTTGTCGCGCAGGCGCAGCAGCAGCCCGTTCATGCGCTGGATGTCGTGCGGATGCAGCCCCACCGTCGGCTCGTCGAAGACGTAGGTGACGTCGGTGAGACTCGAGCCGAGGTGCCGCACCATCTTCACCCGCTGCGCCTCGCCGCCGGAGAGCGACCCCGAGGTGCGCTCGAGGCTGAGGTAGCCGAGCCCGATCTCGACGAAGGAGTCGAGGGTCTGCGAGAGGGTCGCCACCACCGGCGCGACCGAGGCGTCGGTGATGCCCCGCACGAACTCGGCCAGATCGCTGATCTGCATGGCGGTGCAATCGGCGATGTTTCGGCCCTGGATGCGGGACGACAGCGCCGCCGCGTTCAGCCGGGTGCCGTGGCACTCGGGGCAGGTGGTGAAGGTGACCGCCCGGTCGATGAAGGCGCGGATGTGCGGCTGCACCGAGTCGCGGTCTTTCGACAGGATCGACCTCTGCACCTTCGGCACGAGCCCCTCGTAGGTGAGGTTCATGTTCTGCACGGCCACCTTGACCGGGGCCTTGTAGAGGAAGTCGGCCCACTCCTCGTCGCTGTAGTCGGCGAGCACCTTGTCTCCGTCGAGGAAGGGCGACTCGGCGAAAGTGCGCACGTACCAGCCGTCGGCCGTGTAGCCCGGCACCGTGATGGCGCCGCTGTTCAGCG
>BADC01000504.1 GCA_000333435.1 Corynebacterium-like bacterium B27
CTCGAGCTGATCAAGGAGATCGACGAGGCGATCGCGGGGCGCCGCTACCGCTTCGAGTGGGTGAAGGGCCACGTCGGGCACGAGCTCAACGAGGCGGCGGATGCCCGGGCCCGCGGTGCGGCGGAGGCCTTCGCCCGCGGTCGCACCCCCGACACGGGGCCGGGCTACCCGGGCGGCGGTCCGCTCACCGCGGTCGACGGCGTCTCGTTCGAGCTGCGGCCGGGCCAGATCCTCGGCATCGTCGGCGAGTCCGGGTCGGGCAAGTCCGTCACCTCCCGAGCCGTGATGCGGATGCTCCGCCACCCCGGCCGGGTGACCGGCGGAACGATCGAGCTCCGCGGGCGTGACCTGACCGAGCTCACCGAGAAGCAGATGCTCGACGTGCGCGGAGCCCAGATCGCGATGATCTTCCAGGACCCGCAGGCGGCGCTGAACCCCGTGATGCGGATCAAGGACCAGATCGTCGAAGCCCTGCGCATCCACGGCGTCGACTCGCGCGCCGCCGGCGAGCGGGCGGTGGAGCTGCTCGGCAAGGTCGGCATCCCGAACCCGGAGGAGGCCGCGACGAAGTACCCGCACCAGTTCTCCGGCGGCATGCGGCAGCGCGTCGTGATCGCCATCGCGCTGGCCAACAATCCCTCCGTGCTCATCGCCGACGAGCCCACCACGGCCCTCGACGTCACGATCCAGGCCCAGATCCTCGATCTGCTGCGCGATCTGCGCGACGAGCTCGGCATCGCGATCCTGTTCATCACGCACGACATGGGCGTGGTCGCCGAGCTCTGCGACGACGTCGTGGTGATGTACCACGGCAAGATCGTCGAGCGCGGCGACGTGCGATCGGTGCTCACGCAGCCGAAGGACCCGTACACGGTGCGCCTGATGGACGCGATCCCGAAGATGGATGCGCCGCTGCGCGAGGACGCGCCGGTGGAGCGGCCGAGAGTGCTCGACGTTCGCGACCTCAAGACGAACGTCAACACCCACCGCACCAGCCTCTTCCGCAAGCCCACACCCTTCTTCGCGGTGAACGGGGTGTCGTTGCACGTGGACGCGGGCGAGACCCTCGCCCTCGTCGGGGAGTCGGGGTGCGGAAAATCGACGCTCTCGCGAACCATCGTCGGCATCTACGAGCCGGCCGAGGGCGAGATCGACGTCGACGGCAAGTCGATCCACGGCATCTCCGCGCAGGAGCGGCGCGGAGTGGCGCGGGCGGTGCAGTACGTGTTCCAGGACCCTTATTCGTCCTTGAACCCGCGCCGCACCGCCGGGCAGTCGCTCGCCGAGGCGATGAGCGTCGCGGGCGTCCCCGGCCATGAGCTGCACGCCAGGAG
>BADC01000503.1 GCA_000333435.1 Corynebacterium-like bacterium B27
CTCCGACATCGAGGAGACGTTGCCCGAACCGATCATCCTCCCCCCATTGCTCGACAACGAGCCGCTGATCGGCAAGAACGTC